>JBGQIR010000252.1:0-2025 GCA_041498535.1 Methylomirabilis sp. (SeqCode) | reverse complement strand
TTCGAGAGTTCGACGGGCGTCCAGGAGCAGATTCAGAAGAGCATCCAGGCGAGCCTGAAGGCCATGCGGCTACCGACCGTCGAGGACCTCCGCGGGATCACCGAGGGTCTCTCCGCCATGCAGGCCCAACTCGAGGCAATGAAGAACTACTTCGGGGCAGTGGAGGCGGCGGGGAAAGCTCAGGAAGAGTGGCGGAAGGGGATCGAGGTGACGATCCAGCGGCTCCTGGCCTATCAAGCGGAAGGGCAGAGAGCGTTTCAGGCTTGGACGAAGCAGGTGGAGGACCGCCTGCGGGGTCTCCAAGGCTTCTGGGAGGAGGGGGCAAAGCGGTGGGAAGAGGGCCTGCGCCAGGCCACCGCATTCGCCGAAACCGGCCAGCGATCTCTGGAGGAGCTCAGCAAAGCTGTCTGGGATATCTCCAAGAAGAGTTCCGGCGTCTCCTAATGTCCTAACGTAACCTATCTTTTCACATACCCATTGTCGATGAACCATCGGACTGCCCGCTCTAACGCCTGCTCGATTGGCGATTGGGGCAGGCCCAGCTCCCGGACGGCCTTAGAGGCATCAAAGAACATGCGCCGCCTGGCCATCTTCACCCCATCCAGTGGGATTCGCGGCGGCCTCTTGGTGATCAGGTCAGAGAGCCATTGATTCGCGTAGGCCAGCGGCAGGATCAACCGATACGGCAATCGGACTGTTGGCGCCGGGATCGCTGTGATCTGTTCCAGGATAGCGAAGATCTCCTTCAGGGTTAGGTTCCTATGACCAAGGATGTACCGCTCTCCGACGCGCCCCCGTTCCGCAGCTAGCAGGTGTCCCTGGGCCACGTCATCCACATCGATCAGGTTCAGGCCTGTGTCGAGATAGGCCGGCATCCGGCGATTCAGGTAATCGACGATGATCTGCCCGGTCGGCGTCGGCTTGATGTCCCGTGAGCCGACCGGGGTACTTGGGTTGACGATCACGACCGGCACTCCACGGGCCGCAGCCTGGCGGGCTTCTTCTTCCGCGAGGAACTTCGAGCGCTTATAGTGGCCGACCATCTGGTCAAGGGTTGCCGGTGTCTTCTCATCCGCTGGTCCCCCGTCATCCCGGTAGCCAAGGGCACCGACGGTGCTGGTGTAGACGACCCGCTCCACCCCCGCCTCCATGGCTGTCTCGAAGAGATTTCTCGTTCCATCAACGTTCACTAGATAAAAGACGCTCGGGTCGGCTTCCCAGAGCGAATAGTGGGCTGCGACATGGTAGGCACGACTGCACCCCTTGAGCGCCTGTCGTAGTGAATCCCTGTTCAAGAGGTCGCCGTAGATCAGGTCGATATCGAGGCCGTCAAGATTCCGGAGGTCACTCCCCCGCCTCGCAAGCACCCTGACAGCACAGCCTTCAGAAAGCAGCGTTCGGACCACTGCCGCGCCAACGAACCCCGTTCCGCCCGTGACAAGACTCAGCATGACGTCATGTTACGGGAACAGTTCCGTTTGAGCAAGAGTTCAGATAGAGTGCGAGGTGCGACGTTTGACGGGCGAGGTCTGAGGTCACGTGGCTTTGGCGAAGAGGAGGCCGCCTCGCCGCTCGATGCGAATCGCCCCCTCGCGCTGCAGCAGGTCGAGGTGTCCGATCACGTCGAAGAGGGCCAGGAGCGTCTGACCCTCAGGGAGGTTGGGGAACAGGCCTTCCTTCGCCTGCATGATGGTCAGCTCGCGCTCCCTGAGGAGGTCGAGCAGGCGAGCCTTTCGCTTTTCGGAGTGTTCGCGGACCTCGCGGAGTCGCGTGTCGCGATCTGTGATCTCTTCGCCGTGTCCCGGAAGGATGCGGGCGATAGGAAAGGATTCCAGTTTCTTGAGAGAGTCGAAGTAGTGGACCAGCCCCTGAAACCGTATGCCGAAGAAGTCGGGAAACGCTTGGAGGATCGGGTTTGGTGTGATGGTCTTGAGAAGATGGTCTCCGGCGAACAGGAGCTGCTCCGCCCCGCTGTAAAGGCAGATCGAGCCCGGGCTATGGCCGGGGGTGTGGATGACTGTGAGC
>JBGQIR010000251.1:0-2055 GCA_041498535.1 Methylomirabilis sp. (SeqCode) | reverse complement strand
GGAAGGGCGGCGAAGGTATTCCGCCGATGGAAAAAGCTCAAGATCGCTCCACTCCTGATGGCGGCCGGTGAGCTTCAGTTGGCCAGCCGTGTCTTCCCGCTTGAGCTGTCCGACGTCAAGGAGTTCGGACGGCTGCTCTACGGGTCCAACCCGCTTGCCGGGATCCAGATTGCGCCCGAACGTGTTCGGGCGCAATGCCGACGTGAACTTCATGGCAGGTTGATCCGGCTTCGGCAAGAGTACCTGGAGCTGAGCGGTCGGCGACACGCCCTGGCGGGCATCCTTGCCGGTGCCCTCAGCTCCATCCTCCCGGTCTTTCGCGCCGTCCTCCGTCTGGGCGGTGCTCAGGTCCCAACTACCGATGAGGCCGTAGTCGAAGCCGTCGCAGCCAGACATCACCTTGACCGAGACCTGTTCACCACGCTGCTCGCTCACAAGCGCGGATCGGGGCAGCTCGCCACTGCCGATCATGAACGGCTCCTCGGCCGCCTCATCGGTGAGTGGGAGCGACTGATTGCGCTTGTCGATGCTCCGTAACCGCCGCTTCTCTCCTTCCACTCGCTACGTTTTTCCTTGCCTTGTAACCTCTCTCCTCCTGTGTTTCTGCCTGATCTATGGACCCGCCTTTGCTGCCGTCTCGTTTCCCAAACCCGAGGGGTGGGTCACCGATCGAGCCGGTTTGCTTGATCCGACCGCGAAAGCTCGCGTGGAACAGCTCCTGGCAGAGGTGGATCGAAAAAGCGGTGTGGAGATCGCCGTGGTCACCCTCCCGACACTCGGCGGAAGGTCTGTTGAGGAGGTTGCCGTCGAGCTATTCCACGCCTGGGGAATCGGCAAGAAGGGCAAGGATGAGGGATTGCTGCTCCTGGTCGCCCCGAAGGAACGGACACTTCGAATCGAGGTGGGTTACGGATTGGAGGGGACGATCCCCGACGGACTGGCAGGCGAGATCATCCGGGAAACGATCACGCCGCGTTTCCGACAGGGTCAATTCGCCGAGGGGATCGAGACAGGCGTTAGACAGATCGTCGAGACGATCGCAAGGGAAAAGCAGATCGACCTCACGTCACTTCACGCGCCACGCCCCCGGACGACTGTCAGCCCGCTCGGAATGGATCAACAGCGACTGGTCTCCAAGGCAACCATCTTCTTCCTGCTTCTGCTGATTGGATTGATCGCCATAAGCATAGCCCAAGAGCGGTCGCTTCATCGTCAGCGCGGCAGGGGGCGATTGCCCAATCGGTTCCTGGGATTTCCAGGCGTTTATCCCGCTGGAGGTTGGTCGGGCGGTGGCTTTGGCTCAGGTGATTCTGGCGGCTTCGGTGGCTTCGGTGGGGGATCGAGCGGCGGCGGAGGCGCCAGCGGCGGGTGGTGATCTTGTCAAGGCAGCCTGCAGCACGGCACATTGATTCAGATGAGATGGGTTGATGTGGAGATCCATTATGCCTTTCTATCGTATCATTACGGTTCTTAGCCTCCCCGGGTCGGCGCTGACATGCTTTTATACCGATCGTTCGGCAGGGGGACGATTCTCGCTGTGCGGTCCTCACATCTTCGTGTAGATTACACCGCCGAGATATGAACTGTTCACCAGTGAAGATTTGTGGTTGTAACCTACACTCCAGGCATGGGCGAAGGCACGCCCAGAAAAAGCTTGACAGCCTCGGGAGGCGGTGAAATGATGCCCTCGCGTAGGTGAGGTGATGCCCCAGGGGTGACCATAGCACTTCAGCCACCTCTTGCAATTTGGTCGGCGCACTGTGTAGCAACGCCCTCTCAGGCATAGCTTGGCCTGAGAGGGCGTTCGTGTTTTTGGGGTGCGGGTCTCAATAACAGATACCGGAAGGATGATAAGGAGGCCACGATGAAGCGAATTGGGATAGCGCTCGGCTTGACCTTGGTTCTGGGAGTCGCAGTAGGGTGGATCGGAGTGCAAGTCCTGAGCGCTCAGGGGCCGATCAAACGCACTGAGCTCATGAAAACCGATCTGGAAGGGATCGAAGGGGAGCAAGCATCGGTTGCCGTCGTAGAGTGGGCGCCCGGGGCGGTGGCGGG
>JBGQIR010000250.1:0-2082 GCA_041498535.1 Methylomirabilis sp. (SeqCode) | reverse complement strand
CTCCCAAGAAAATCTTCATGGCCTGTCGGCTGATCTTCGCCATGTCTCTCCTCCTACGCCTGAGGCAGCGAGGGCCTTCGCGCCTCGATTAGTTCGCGAACTGCGGGAACGAGGTAGATCGCCGAAAGGTCGAACCGTGCCAGGCAGTCGGCCAGGACCTGTATCCGACCAGCCGCAGGAAGCTGATGATCGATGACCACCAGAAGTTGCCCCCGCAACGTACAGCTCCCGCTCCTGATGACACACTCCTCCTGGTGGAGGCCCTCATAGAGAACCTTAACGCCAAGTCGCTCCGCCAATTCTTCGAGCTGTTGTAGGATTTTTGCTTCGACCATTAGGCACGGTGACGTGGGGGCAACCCATTTGCTGCCGAGGTCACGCTACCGAAGAAAGGCGCGAATGTCAAGCTAACGGGCGGGGTGTCCGGAGGTGAAAGAAAGAAACGAGGGGCTGACCGGATGGTCAGCCCCTCGGTAGTTGTGGGTATTAGCGGGTCCCAGGCAACAAGAACCCAGTTAACGCCAGTGGCCTGGGACCCATTCGCCCCAGCGGTTGTGGTGACTTGGAACCCACACAGCCGCATAGCCCGGCGGCGGTGGCTGGCCGGGAGGTCCAGGGGCATAGATATAGCATCCGGCTTCGAGGGAGGCCAGGAACAACAGCAAGCCGAACGCTAGCCAACGGGCAGGACGAGTCACCGCCACCTCCTGTTCGCGCTTATCGCCAGTGTCCGGAGACCCGGATGCCCCAGCGGTTAAAATGCCCGGGTATCCAGAGTGGCCGATACACTGCAGGCTGATAATACGCGGGCGCAGGCGGGGCGTAGACCACGGGGGCCACGACCACAGTAGCGATTGGGGCCACCACCACCGGGAAGGGAACCCGGACATTGACGCCGACACGCACCCACGCGAGGGCCGGCTGCGCTGCTGCAACCAACCCCATCACAACGAGGACTACCACCATCCCTTTTAGCAAACCCTGTTTCATTGCTCTTTCCTCCTCTTGAGATCGTTTGTCAAGTTAGACAGTCGAATTGGGGAGCCGTTTAATGGGCCGAAATGCCTTGCCAAGGTGTGAGAATTCTGTTACCAATAGGATCGAAGCGATAGCACGAAAATACCGTATTTATCTGTACTTAGACCGATCATCCAGCGAGACAGATTATGGCAGACATCTCGAAGGCTCGCGCAAGGATTGAGGAACTTCGAGGCCAAATCCGCCGTCACGACTACCTTTACTATGTGCTGGATCGTCCGGAGATAAGCGATGCAGAGTACGATAAGCTCTATCAAGAGCTCAAACGGCTAGAAAGGGCACATCCCCAACTGATTACCCCCGACTCCCCAACCCAGCACGTTAGCGGGCAGCCGGTCGAGGGCTTCGCTCAAGTGCAACACAAGAAAGCGATGCTCTCTCTTGACAACGCCTACTCTGCCGCTGAGGTTCGCGAGTTCGAGGCTCGCATCAAGAGGGCGCAGCCGGGCGACCGGTTTACCTATGTGGCCGAGCCGAAGGTGGACGGTTTGAGCGTGGCGCTCTTGTATGAACAAGGACGACTCGTGAGGAGCGCGACCAGAGGTGACGGCCGTACTGGCGAAGACGTGACCCAGAACCTGATGAGTGTCAGGAGCATCCCGCATCGCCTGCACGGGTCGCTGGCCACGTTCAAGGCCCTTGAGGTGCGTGGAGAGGTTTTCATGTGGCGGCAAGCGTTTGCGAAGCTGAACCGCACGCTGGAGGAGGAAGGCGAAGAGCCCTTCGCGAACCCGAGGAACGCGGCGGCCGGCTCCGTGCGCCAGAAGGATCCGCGGATTACCGCTGCCAGGCCGCTCGATATCTTCGTGTACGGTGTGAGCTACGCCGAGCCGGACCCTTTCACCAGCCATTATCAGACCATGCACCAGTTGCATGAGTCCGGCTTCCGGATCGATTCCAAGGGCGAGAAGAGTATCCTGGAGCGCTATCGTCGGCGGTGCGGTGACATCGAAGCGGCGATCGAGGCGTGCCGCGAGGTCGAGGAAGCTCGGGACACGTTGGGATGCGATTGCGACGGTGTCGTGCTGAAGGTCGATTCGATCG
>JBGQIR010000249.1:0-2132 GCA_041498535.1 Methylomirabilis sp. (SeqCode) | reverse complement strand
CCCACGATGTATCGGGGAATGCCCTGGACCATCCGCGCCTACTCGGGCTTTGGAGATCCCCAGGCCTGCAATGAAAGATTCAAGAAATTGGTCGAATGGGGTGTGGATGAGATTGTGATGGCTACGGATCTTCCCACACAGGTGGGATACGATTCGGACCACGTCATGGCCAGAGGAGAAGTGGGGAAGGTCGGCGTGGCCATCGACTCTCTGGCCGATATGGAGGCCCTCCTGCAAGGCATCCCCCTCAACCAGGTCAGCACCTCCATGACCATCAATGCCACCGCCTCCATCCTCCTGGCGATGTACGTCGCCGTCGCGGAGAAGCAAGGGGTTGCGCCTGAGAAAATCTCGGGGACCGTCCAGAACGACATCCTCAAAGAGTATATCGCTCGTGGAACGTACATCTTCCCACCTGGACCCTCCATGCGTCTGATCACCAACACCTTTGCCTACTGCGCGGAGGAGCTGCCGCGCTGGAACGCTATCAGCATCAGCGGGTACCATATCCGGGAGGCCGGATCGACGGCGGTCCAGGAGGTGGCATTCACGTTGGCGGACGGGATCGCTTATGTGGAGGCCGCCATCGCGACCGGCCTGGACGTGGACCACTTCGCTTCGCAGCTCTCCTTCTTCTTCAACGCCCACAACCACCTTCTGGAGGAGGTGGCCAAGTTCCGGGCGGCTCGACGGCTCTGGGCAAAGATCATGCGGGATCGGTTCAAAGCCAGCGACCCCAGATCTTGGATGCTGCGTTTCCATGCCCAGACCTCCGGCGTCAGCCTGACAGCCCAGCAGCCTGAAAACAACGCGGTCCGCGTCACGCTGCAGGCCCTGGCGGCGGTCTTGGGCGGGGCGCAGTCGATCCACACGAATTCGCGTGACGAAGCGCTCGGACTCCCGACCGAAGAGGCAGTTCGGCTGGCGCTCAGGACCCAACAGATCATCGCCTACGAGAGCGGGGTGGCGGACACCGTCGATCCGGTGGGCGGTTCCTACTGTCTTGAAGCCCTGACGGATCAGATCGAGCGAGAAGCCTCCCTCTACCTTGAGAAGATCGATGCCCTGGGCGGTATGTTACGGGCGATTGAGGCCGGATTCATCCAGAGAGAGATCCAGGAGGCCGCGTACCGGGAGCAGCAGGCCACGGAGGATCGGCGCCGGATCGTGGTGGGGCTCAACGAGTTCGCCAGCGCCGAGACGGTCAGCATTCCCGTCTTTGCGGTTGACCCCAAGCTCGAGGTGCAGCAGCGGGCGCGGCTCGACAAGGTCCGCCGCAGCCGGGACCGCGAGCGAGTCGGGAAGGCGCTCCAGGCCCTGAAGGAAGCCGCGCAGGGGACAGACAACCTGCTTCCCTTCTTAATCGAGGGGGTCAGGGCGTACGCCACCATCGGAGAGATCTGCACCGTGTTGCGGGGCGCCTTCGGCGAGCATCGCGAATCGGTCACCATCTAGGAGGTTCCATGGTTCGCAAAATCAACCACATCGCTATTGCTGTCAAGGATGTCGAGGCCTCTGCCAAGCTATTCAAGATGCTGCTGGGGACAGACCCTGGGCACACCGAGACCCTTCCCGCGGAGCGCGTAAAGGTGTCGTTTTTCAAGCTTGGGGACACGAAGATCGAGCTGGTTGAGGGAATCGGATCGGAGAATCCGACGGCCAAGTTCATCGAGAAGCGGGGCGAGGGCATCCACCACATCTGTCTTGAGGTCGAGGACCTCCCCGCCGCGCTGAGCCGGTTGGATGCGGCCGGCTTCCCCCTCATCGACAAAGTTCCGAAGACGGGGGCCGGAGGGACGAGAGTGGCCTTCCTTCATCCGAAGGGGTGCAATGGCGTGCTGGTGGAGCTGGTTGAACAGTCCAGAAAAGAGTAATCACTCGATGGCATCTGTGGCCCATATGCGATTTCTCTCGTTGGCTGCAATCCTTCGCGCGGCCCTTCGCTTTTTCCTCTTCTTGTCATTATTGCTCGTCACCGGGATGGGCGGGATTTCTCTCGCTCAAGAGCGGGCCCCAGCCAAGGGGCGCACTGCCGCCCCGAACAAGGAGAAGGAAACCCCTGTTGCTGAGGCCGTTCGGGTCGTGGCCGACCGGCTCGTCGCCGCCTTTCCCCGGGTCGAGGGCCTGATCAT
>JBGQIR010000248.1:0-2132 GCA_041498535.1 Methylomirabilis sp. (SeqCode) | reverse complement strand
TCCAGCGTCGGCAAGGTGCGTGCCTTCTACGGCCACTTCGCCGCCCTCGTCCGCGCCTATGCCTACATCCGTTCACTGGGCCCGTCCGGGCTGCGCCGCGTTGCCGAAGTCTCCGTCATCAATGCCAACTACCTCATGAGCCAGCTCAAGAGTCACTATCATCTCCCATACGATAAGTTCTGCAAACACGAGTGCGTGTTCTCCGACGCCCGCCAGATCCCGTACGATGTCCATACCCTGGACATCGCCAAGCGACTGATGGACTACGGCTTTCATCCTCCGACCATCTACTTCCCGCTGATCGTCAGGGGCGCCTTGATGATCGAGCCGACCGAAACCGAGAGCAGGGAAACACTCGATCAGTTCATCGCCGCCATGAAGCGGATTGCCGAGGAGGCCGAGCGCGACCCGGAGCTGGTCCGGTCCGCGCCGCACAAGACGAAGGTCTCGCGCCTGGACGAGGTGAAGGCCGCCCGCCAGCCCAATCTTCGTTGGAGAGGAAAAGCTCCTGGTCAGGGAGGATCTTCTGCCGGGTAAGACCAACAATTGTTTGACGCAAATGGGGTGCGGCATGCCGTACCCCATTTTTGTTTGTGCCAGCGATCATTGACCGGCTTGTGAGGGGACGGTATACTCACATAAAGTGTGATGTGCGAAGTGCGGGGTGCGGAGCACACCGACCATCCGCTTGACTGGCTGCCCTTCAATATCACCAAAGATGGCATCGTTCTTTAGCGCCAACGCCGCAATAAAGACGCGTCGGGATGTTATTGCAAGGCTGAGGAAGGAAGCCCACTTCATGATGACCACGACCTATCTTTCAGATGGCCTCGGAGTTCCCCTCATCCAGTCCTTCTCCCCTCAGGGGAGAAGGTAAGGTTGAGGAAAGCCGGACCCGCGATGCGTCGGGCACTGACTATCGCCGGCTCGGATTCCGGCGGCGGCGCTGGGATCCAGGCCGATCTGAAAACCTTCGCCGCTCTGGGTGTCTTCGGCACTTCGGCGATCACGTCGGTGACGGCTCAGAACACTGTGGGTGTCCAAGGAGTCCATGACCTCCCACCGGAGTTCGTCGGCCGACAGATCGATTCTATCCTCGAGGATATCGCCATTGACGCTGCGAAGACGGGGATGCTCTCCAGCGCCGCAATCATCGAGGTCGTGGCGGAGAAGGTAAGAACGTATCGGATCGAGCGATTGGTCGTCGATCCGGTCATGGTGGCCAAGAGCGGCGCGCCGCTGCTGCGGCCCGATGCCGTGAAGGCGCTCAGCGAGCATCTCCTCCCGCTTGCCCTCGTGGTCACGCCGAATATCCCGGAGGCCGAGGCGCTGTCAGGGCTCGCCATCTCCGAAGTCGACGGGATGCGGGAGGCGGCCCGGAAGATCCATCATCTCGGCCCGAGATACGTCGTGGTCAAGGGAGGACATCTTCCCGGTCAGGCTCTTGACCTGCTGTTCGATGGAAAGGCCTTCACGGAGCTCGACGCCGAGCGGATCGATACGCCCCACACACACGGGACCGGGTGCGTCTTTTCTGCGGCCATCGCTGCGGAGCTAGCGAAAGGCAGACTGGTCCCCGACGCAGTCGCTGACGCCAAGCGCTTTGTCACCGCTGCCATCCGTCATGGATTTCGGCTCGGGAAGGGACATGGTCCGACTGATCCGATGGCGGCTGCCCATCGCCCTGTCCAGGCCTGATGCGCGTTCGAGCCCTGCACCCCTGGGCCGTGTCACCGCAAGAGGCGATGGCGATCCAACGGCGGCTTCGCTCCCGCCTTCGACTGAACGGGGACGGACCTTTTGCCACTGTCGCCGGGATAGATGTCTCGTACGATGACGCCTCAAAGCAGATGTTCGCCGGGGTGGTCGTCATGAGCGGCGACGGCCGAGAGGTGCTGGAAACCGCCACCGCGGCCCTTCGTGCTCGCTTTCCGTATATCCCGGGGCTGCTTTCGTTTCGGGAGACGCCCGCGGTCATCAAGGCCTGGACCAAGCTCAAGGCGCTGCCGGACTGCCTGATCTGCGACGGTCACGGCCTCGCTCATCCCCGCCGGTTTGGGCTCGCCTGCCATCTGGGGCTTTTACTCGGTCGGCCTTCGATCGGCTGTGCCAAGAATCTCCTGGTGGGCACG
>JBGQIR010000247.1:0-2144 GCA_041498535.1 Methylomirabilis sp. (SeqCode) | reverse complement strand
TGATCCTGGCCCCGAACGGTATGATCTTGGTGACCGGCCCGACCGGAAGCGGAAAGACCACCACCCTCTATTCAGCCCTGAACCGCCTGAACACCATCGACACAAACATCATGACTGCAGAGGATCCCGTTGAGTATAATCTGAGCGGGATCAACCAGGTTCAGGTCAAGCCGGATATCGGTTTGAATTTTCCCGCGTTACTCAGGTCGTTTCTCCGACAGGACCCTGACATCATCATGGTTGGGGAGATACGCGACTTCGAGACGGCTGAGATTGCGATCAAGGCGGCCATGACTGGACACCTGGTGCTGAGCACGGTCCACACCAACGACGCCCCCAGCACGGTGGGCCGCCTTATCAGCATGGGCGTGCCGCCATACCTGGTTGCCGCCTCTCTCAACCTGCTCCTCGCCCAGCGTTTGGTCCGTCGCCTGTGTTCGGAGTGCCGGGTGGAAGTATCAGTTCCCGCCTCTGCCCTGCAGGACATCGGGTTCACCCCGGAGGAAGTGAAGACCGTGACCTGCTATCGTGGGAAGGGCTGCATGACCTGTGGCGACCTCGGCTATCGGGGCAGGATTGCCCTTTACGAGGTGATGCTGCTCAACGAGGAGATCCGAGAGGCGATTCTGAGCGGCGCCTCTACCAGTGATCTCCGAGACCTGGGATGCAAGTACGGGATGAAGACCCTCCGGGAGAGCGGCCTCCAAAAAATTCGGGAAGGTGTCACGACCCTCGACGAGGTCGTGCGAGTCACCAGCCTCTTCTGATGCCTCCCCCCTTTCGTGACATCGTCGCCTGGCCTTCGAAATCCTCTGCCGGCAGGCCCAACGATCCTCGAGTGACTCGCCATCTCCCCAGCCGACGCCTAAGGCTTCGAGAGTGACACAATGTGGCACTCTTCTTGCTAATATGGTATCCCAACCGGAGTCCAGCATGAATCTACATGAGCTGTTGAAGGAGATGGTTGAGCGCGGCGCCTCCGACCTTCACCTCACCGCCGGCGCCCCACCGGTCCTCCGTCTTCACGGCCGTATCACTCCTCTCAATGGAGCGCCACTGACCCCCGCAGAGACGAAGAATCTGGCCTACGGCGTTTTGACCGACGCGCAGAAGCAGGCATTTGAGGAAGAGAAGGAGCTCGACCTCTCCTTCGGGATCAAAGGCCTCAGTCGGTTCCGGGCCAACGTGTTCGTTCAGCGCGGGGCCGTAGGGATGGCGATCAGGGTCATCCCTTACGCCATTCATGCCTTCGAAGAATTGGGCCTTCCAAAAGTAGTGGGCGACCTGTGCGATAAGCCGAAAGGGTTGATCCTCGTCACGGGCCCGACCGGCTCGGGGAAATCGACCACGCTTGCGACCATGATCGACAAGATCAACTCCGAGCGCCGTGAACACATTATGACCATCGAGGACCCCATCGAATTCGTGCACCCGCATAAGAATTGCATCGTGAACCAGCGAGAGGTTCACTCCGACACCCGAACGTTCGCGGAAGCGCTTCGGCGAGTGCTCCGGCAAGATCCGGACAAGGTCCTCATCGGAGAGATGCGTGACCAAGAGACCATCCAGACGGCACTGACCGTCGCGGAGACCGGGCACCTGACCTTCGCGACACTTCACACCAACTCGTGCGTGGAAAGCATCAACCGCATCATCGACGTGTTTCCTCCCCACCAGCAGCCGCAGATTCGCACCCAGCTCTCCTTCGTCCTGGAAGGGGTGATCTGTCAGGACCTCATCCCCAAGAGCAACGGCCAGGGGCGTGTGCTGGCTCTGGAGATCTTGATCCCGAATCCTGCCGTCCGCAATCTGATCCGGGAAGACAAGGTCCATCAGATTTACTCCGCTATGCAAACCGGCCAGGAGAAATTTGGGATGCAAACGATGAATCAGTCGCTCCTCGCTCACTATCTGAAGCGGAACATCACGCTGGAAGAGGCAATGCTGAGGAGTAAGATGCCCGATGAGCTGTCCCAGATGATCCAGCGGGCGCAGGCGGCAATGAAGCGATGACGGGCTTGTCGTACCGCGTATCATCAATGATGACAGCAAAGGGGTAGCGACCGATGCCGGTCTTCGCCTACCGTGGACGAACCCGGACCGGCCAGTTGGTGGCCGGGCAAATGGAGGCCAATACCCAAGAG
>JBGQIR010000246.1:0-2191 GCA_041498535.1 Methylomirabilis sp. (SeqCode) | reverse complement strand
TGGTGTCCGAAGCCTACACCGTCCTGGATGTCCGGACCCAGGACCGGCTTGGACTCCTGTATCTGATTTCCTGCACGCTCTCGGAGCTCAGCGTGGATATTCGCTCCGCCAAGATAACCACCGAGGCCGAGCAGGTCGTGGACGTCTTCTATGTGACAAATAAGGACGGGACCAAGCTGATGGATGAAGAGAGAAGAGAGCAAATACGGCACGCTTTGGAGCGCGCCCTTTCGGAGGGGTTCAATTAACGGTGGGCCGATAGGAGCGAAAGCCGAAGGCCCCCGCAGAGGTTGCCAAGGATGGGGGCGAGTGTGAGCTTCACTGCCGCGGCAAGAGTCTTCATTGTCTTCGGTGATCCCGTGGAGCATAGTCTCTCACCGGTGATGCAGAACGCCGCACTCCAGGCTGCCGGGATCGACGGCCTCTACATCCCATGGCGGGTGAAACCCGCAGGCCTCCCGATCGCATTCGAGTCTCTTCGCAGGATGGAAAACTTCGGGGGAGCCAACGTCACCCTTCCCCATAAGGAGCAGGCTGCCTCGTTGGTGGATGAACTGTCCTCAGAGGCCACCGCGGTGGGCGCGGTCAATACCCTTGTTCCCAGAGGTGGGCATCTTCTCGGAGCCAACACCGATGGACAGGGATTTCTGCGGTCGCTTCAGGAGGAGGCCGGGTTTGTCCCGCGAGGGCGGCAGGCCGTGATCCTCGGGGCTGGGGGGGCAGCGCGCGCCGTGGCCTGGAGCCTGGCCGAGGCGGGTGTCTCGCGGCTCCTCATCCTGAACCGGACCGTGGAGCGGGCTGAATCGCTTGCTGTCCTGGTGAGCCGAGGATGCGGCGTGTCGGCGATTGGGCTGTGCCCGAGCGATCCGCGGGTTCCAGAAAAGCTTGCGGACTCTGAATTGCTTGTGAACGCGACAGCGGTCGGTCTTGCCGCTTCAGATCCCCCGGCGATCAACCCGGCTTTGCTTCACCCGCGGATCCTGGTTTACGACCTGATCTACCGTCCGCGGGAGACAGCATTGCTCCGGGAGGCAAAGAAGCGAGGGTGTCGAGTCCTGGGTGGACTGGGGATGCTCTTGTATCAGGGCGCCCTCGCATTCGAACTTTGGACGGGTCAAAAAGCTTCAGAGGAGGCCATGAGGAGGGCCCTTATCGAGACCCTTTCTTGACTTTTAGTGATAGCATTAGATAGTATTCAGCAACATGTTCTTGATCAAGCCATAACACGGCAGAAAAAGAAAGGATAGGCGCGTGGAATCGTTGCAACTGGGCCAGATGCTGGTCAAGGCCAACCTGATTACCCCTGAGCAGTTGGAAGAGGGTCTTACGCTCCAGAAGACCTCCGGGGGCAGGATCGGGTCGAATCTCGCCAAGCTCGGGTACATCAGCGAGGAGGAGATTGCGTCCCATCTGAGCCGGCAGTACGGGGTTCCACCCGCCGATCTAGGCAACGCAAAGATCGACCCTGCCATCCTCAAGCTCATTCCCGCTGAAGTCGCACATAAATACATGATAATCCCGCTGAGCCGAAGCGGGAGCACCCTTACGGTTGCCATGGCGAACCCAGTCGATATCTTTGCCATCGATGACGTCAGGTTCATGACCGGCTACAATATCAAACCGATGGTTGCTCCTGAAACCTCCATCCAAAATGCCCTTAACAAATACTATGATACGGCCGGCCGCGCGCGCAGTTTGGTCAGGGACTTTCAGCAAGAGGGGCAGAAGGACGCCGAGAGGGATCAGGGAGAGATCGACCTGCCAGCGCTGTACCGGGCCACCGAAGAGCCCCCTATTGTGAAGCTGGTCAATCTCATCCTGAGCGACGCTATCAAGAAGGGGGTTTCGGATATCCACCTGGAGCCTTACGAGCGGGGATTTCGAATCCGGTTCCGGATCGATGGTGTTCTCTATGAGGTGATGTCTCCGCCGCAAGCGATGCAGGCTGCGGTGACCTCTCGCGTGAAGATCATGGCGCGATTGGATATCGCCGAGCGGCGCATGCCCCAGGACGGTCGCATCAAGGTCAAGATGGGGCAGCAGGAGTTGGATCTTCGGGTCTCTACAGTGCCGACGCTGTTCGGGGAGAAGGTGGTCATGCGGTTGCTGGATCGTTCGAACCTCCAATTAGACATGGCGAAGCTCGGATTCGAGCCTGAGGCCCTTACAATGTTTGAGAAGGCGATCCTGG
>JBGQIR010000245.1:0-2213 GCA_041498535.1 Methylomirabilis sp. (SeqCode) | reverse complement strand
TGATGCCGGTTGTCAGTGTGGCCGGCGGGATCTTCCTGGTCTTTGTCGGCATTCTCCTGCTGACCAACTATTTCACCCTCCTCTCTGCTTATGCGCTCCGCTTGAGGCCCCAGTGGCTCTGGCAGAGGCTGTGAGGCCGACGCCCGCTCCGTTCGGCTCTGCCCTTCCCGCGTTCGTCCGCCTTGCCCTGCCGATTGCCGGGAGTAACCTGCTTCAGCGCGGCGTCGGAGGCGTTCGGCGTTGACAGCCTTGACATCCATGCCGAGTCGGGTTAGAGTCACATGCATTGAGGGACGTGGGTACGGGAGTCTGCGGGAGCAGGCTGAGAGGTCCCGAGGAGAACGGGACGACCGTTAGACCTGATCTGGGTCATGCCAGCGTAGGGAGCGTCCCGTGGACGCCCAAGTCCAGCGCTGGCAATCTATCGCCAGCGTTGTGGCTTTTCGGGGAGGAATATTACATGGTCACACGGACTGTCCACGCGAACGGGGACTGCGTGACACAGATGCATTATGCTCGCAAAGAGATCATCACCCCAGAGATGACCTACGTTGCCGAGCGGGAGGGGCTCGAAGCCGAGGTGATCCGGGCCGAGGTGGCCCGTGGGCGCCTGATCATTCCCTGCAATATCCATCATAGCTGTCTGGAGCCGCTGGGGATCGGGACGGTGGCCAGAGTCAAGATCAACGCCAACATCGGTAACTCCGCCGTCTCCTCCGACATCGAAGGGGAGCTCGAGAAACTGAAGCTGGCTGTGAAGTACGGGGCCGACACGGTGATGGACCTGAGCACCGGCGGGAGCATCGACGAAATCCGTCAAGCGATCATCGCGGCGAGCCCGGTGCCCGTGGGCACCGTCCCGATCTATCAGGCGGTGACGGCTGTGAAGCAGGTGGAGGACCTCACTGCCGACGACATGATCGATATGATCGACCACCAGGCCAAGCAGGGCGTGGACTATATGACGATCCATGCGGGTGTGCTGCTGGAACACCTGCCGCTGGTCCAGCACCGGATCACGGGGATCGTCAGCCGCGGAGGCGCGGTGATGGCGCAATGGATGCTCGCCCACAGGAAGCAGAATCCGCTCTATACTCACTTCGACAAGCTGTGTCAGATCTTCCGAAAATACGATGTGAGTTTCAGCCTGGGCGACGGCCTGAGGCCCGGGTGTACCGCGGACGCGTCCGACGCCGCCCAGTTCGCGGAGCTTCGGACGCTGGGCGAGCTGACGAAGGTGGCGTGGGCGCACGAGGTCCAGGTGATGATCGAAGGGCCGGGGCACGTCCCGATGGACCAGATCGAGATGAACGTGAGGGTGCAGCAGGAGATCTGCCAGGAGGCCCCATTCTACACCCTCGGCCCTCTGGTGACGGACATCGCCCCAGGCTACGACCACATCACGTCGGCGATCGGCGCGGCGATGATCGGGTGGCACGGGGCCTCGATGCTCTGTTATGTGACACCGAAGGAGCACCTGGGCCTGCCGGGCCCGGAGGATGTGAAGCAAGGATGCATCGCCTACAAGATCGCCGCCCACGCCGCCGACATCGCGCGCGGCCGGAAGGGAGCCCGCGACCGGGACGACGCCCTCTCGCACGCCAGATTCAACTTCGACTGGGAGCGTCAGTTCGCCCTGGCGCTCGATCCGGACACCGCCCGCGCCATGCACGATGAGACGCTCCCTCACGACGCGTTCAAGCACGCCGAGTTCTGCTCGATGTGCGGTCCCAAGTTCTGCTCGATGAAGATCTCGAGGCATCTTGAAGAGCTGCACGTCGTCTCGAAGCCATCCTGAGGGGAGGCGGGAGCGATTCGCCGGTGACGAGAGCCGCACCCAGAGGTCCGGCCATGTGGGGGGTCTGCTACGGGTTTGCCTGGGTGGTCCTGATGCTGGTCCTCTTTGCCTTCATGCTGGCGGGGTACAGTGCGCTGTGGGGGATACGGGGAATGTTCGTGGCCACTGCCCTGCTGCCGATCTCGACACTGGCCTACCCTGCCGTCGCCTGGTATTCTACCGGCGCCTTCCCGTGGCTGTGGACCCTTGGTCTTCTTGCCGCGTTCGGGATGGGCACGGTGATCATGTCCGATTGAGAGGACTTCGTTGATGGGATATTTGAACGGTTGCGATGCGATTGTCATGATCGCGGCCAGCGAGATCGATTCCAACCTCTATTATGCGACCAGGTTCCTGGCTCCCGACCCGTTTATCT
>JBGQIR010000244.1:0-2292 GCA_041498535.1 Methylomirabilis sp. (SeqCode) | reverse complement strand
TCACGCGAGCTGGGGTGCGCCGCGTGGTGCTGGTTGAGCGGGGAGAGCTGGGACGAGAAGCCTCGCGAGCTGCTGCGGGGATGTTGGCGCCACAGGCGGAAGCGGAAAGCCTCGGGCCCTTCCTTGACCTATGCCTGGCCGCCCGCGATCGCTACCGAACGCTGGCCGGCGAGCTTCGGGACGCCACCGGGGAAGACATCGAGTATTGCAATTGGGGACTTCTCTACCTCGTTGACCCGGCTGAGCACGAGGCGGCGCGGGGACGGGCGCGATGGCAGCGGGAAGCGGGACTCCGAGTGGAGGAGGTTTCAGGCCAAGCGTTGCGCTCCCTGGAGCCCGCCCTGAATCCCGAGATCAGCGGTGCCCTCTTCTTCCCGGATGAGGCCCATGTCCGCCCGTGCGCTGTTGTCCGAGCGCTGGCAGCGGGCGCACGTGAAAGAGGGGCCCTGATTTTCGAGAAGGTCGAGGCCGTTGATTTCGTCATTAGCGAGGACCGGCTGCGCGGGGTCAAGACCGGAGAAGAGACGATCCTGGCGGACACCATTGTAGCCTGCGCGGGCCCATGGACCGGCCGCCTCTTGGATCTGCTCGGCCACAGGCTTCCCACGGAGCCTGTGCGGGGTCAGATTGTTCGCGCAAAATTTGAGCGCCCGCCACTCACTCACCTTGTCTGGGGACCTCTGGGGTACCTGGTCCCACGACTCAATGGTGAGCTCTTGATAGGGGCTACAGTGGAGCGGGCGGGATTCGATGCGACCCCGACGCTGGGGGGTGTGGCAAGCCTCTGCGAGGCCGCTCGGGCCATGGTTCCACATCTGATGAGCGCCCCTTTCGACAAGGCGTGGGCAGGGCTGCGTCCGCGACTGCCGGATGGCCTGCCAGCCATTGGCCGATTCGCCGATATTCCCAATCTGTACGTGGCCACCGGCCACTACCGCAACGGAATCCTCCTGGGCCCCCTGACTGGCGAGCTAATCGCCGACCTGATCGTGGGAAAGGAGCCCACACTTCGGCTGGAGCCCTTCTCCCCCGATAGGTTCGCCAGGTAATGTCCGATAGCTCAGCGGACGTTCTGCCGCCGGGTCTCTTCCACCTCTGATTCCGACCGAACACAATCCTGCGCGCACTCTTTCCGTTCCGGCCATAGGGAGCAGGTCTTTACCCGTAGGAGCGCTCGACCGAAGGCTGAAGTCAATGCCGCCCGACCGGCATCTATACCCACTTCTGCCTCCCTACCTGTTTCGGGGCACCTGAGTGACTTCTTGGTGCGGAAGCGACGGAAGGTGTCGGCGACCACAGGAAGCAAGACGTAACACACTGCGACCGCAATGATGGCGGCGATGACGACCCAGGGAGCATTCATCTCGTCCTCCTTTCGCGATCTGTTGAACGCTGTACACCCCACCCGTTACCCGCCCGGCTAAGCATTCTGAACGCCAGAGCCCTGCAACTCTATACCTGCGCTCAAGTAAATGAGAGATTGATAGGACAGCAGCTCCGAGCTTTCTCCACATATTACATAATCTCATGACCCATCCCGAATGAGCCAGATTCGAGGACATCTTAGCTTTCATCGGAACGGCGGTCAAGCAAAACCGCTGGGAATGAGATAATACAATCCGGAGGGTGGCCACCCGAGCAATACAGCCCTGGAACGGGAATGCGTTTCTGAGGAGACAGTCATGGAGGCGGATAGAGATGATAGAGCATGAAGTAGACAATGACCCCCGTCACCGACACGTAGAGCCAGATAGGGAGGGTCCATCGGGCGATCCGAACGTGCCTGTCGAAGCGCCCTCTCAATGCGCGAGACACCGTGATCAGGGCTAAAGGTGGAATCGCCGCGGCCAGGATCGTGTGAGAGGTCAGGATCGCGAAGTAGAGCATTCGAATCCCTCCCCGGCCCGCGAATCGGATCGATCCCACGTGATAGTGATATGTCAGGTAGGAGATCAGGAAAAGGGTTGACGTCCCAAAGGCCGACAACATACAGACCTTGTGCGCGGTGATCTTTTTCCGCCTGATGCAGAGGTATCCGGTGGCCAGCAAGAGGGCGCTGGTGGCGTTGAGTGCAGCATTGACGGCGGGCAGGAACGAGATGGGGAGGACGATCATTCCTCCTGCAGCAGAGCTTTCACGTCCTGGCGGAGCTTCTGGAGAGAGTCCATGTCGGTGCTGTCATAGTAGCTTCGGATCCGCGCCTTCCGGTCAACGAGCACAAACCTGGAGCTGTGCAGTACCGTGATGCCCCGCGCCCCTTCACTCGCCATCGCTGTCCCAGGTTCGAGAACC
>JBGQIR010000243.1:0-2325 GCA_041498535.1 Methylomirabilis sp. (SeqCode) | reverse complement strand
GGGCCGGAGGGCCGCTCCAGCTCCTCTCCCCGCTTTCGTGCCCCTCCTTGGTTCACTCAGCAGTTTTCTCTTCGATCGATGCCTTGATTCGTTCGATCTCCTTGAGGATCAGGCTCTCTGCCAACGCCGGGACGACCTCCCGAACGATCTGCTCGATCCGCTTCACCAGCTTCTCCGTAACTTCCTTGGCCACGTGTGTGAAAGCCTGCTCCGCAGCCTGCGTGACCGCTTGCTCGAGCAATTGTTCCGGGAACTCGGCAGGGGCCGCGAGCGGTGGGGAAACCGCAGCCGTAGATGGCTCGCCCGAAAACGGAGTCAGCCCCTCCTGACTTGTGACCGGGGGTGGGATGGGAGGGGGGGTAAGGAAAGGAGCAAAGGGTGGCTCTGCCTCCAGCAAGGGCGACCCTGCCTCCTCAAGATATGGGCTGCGAGGTGCTTCCCACGCAGCAGCCGTCTCGAACTCGATACCAGCGGGCGTCGGAAGGCGCATAGGCCGCGAATCCAGGAGCTGTTTGACTTTTGCGATCAGCGTCTGCGACTCGAAGGGTTTCGCAATAAAATCGTTTGCACCGACCGTCTGTTCCATTGGACCATCCGAAGCCTCAAACGCACCTGTCAACATGATGACGGGGACATCTCGCATGGCAGGATCAGCCTTGAGGGTCCGACAGACCTCGTAACCGCTTGCGTCCGGCAGGACGGTATCAATCAGCATCAAGTCCGGGACAACCTCCTTTGCCTTTCGGATCGCCTCTTCTCCGCTTCTGGCGGGGATCAGCTCCATTTCTTCACGGCTGAAGGTGAGCTGGACCGCGGTCTGGATCGTATTGCTGTCATCAACCACTAGGATTTTCTCGCCCATCCCGTCCCTCTAGCGTTGTATTGGCGTTTATCTGCAGAAACTGCCCAAAAATACCGTTCCACCTGGGAAATGTCAAGGTCATTCCCCGGCCCTGCAACGCCTTCGCCGAAAGGCCATTCGGGCAGCAAAAGGTCCAGAGCGCGCGGACAAAGCCTCTTGCTCGTGATTGACCTATTTTCCGCGCCACGGTGCAGTGAAACTAATTGACTTTTTGTTGGTTTCCGGATAGCTTCAGCCCGTTATTTCTTAACGGCATGAACAGAGGAGCACCATGACACACGCCTATTTCAAAGGCCAGTTCGTTCCGGTTGATCAAGCCAAGATCAGCATCCAGAACAATACTTTTCAGTACGGGACCGGGGTATTCGAGGGGATCCGCGCCTATTGGAACCCCCAAGAAAGACAGCTCTACGTCTTCAGGCTAGTGGAACATTTCAACCGGATGCTCAGGAACTGCCGAGTCCTCAAACTCAACATCGGCAAGGATGAGAAGGAGTTGTCGGAGATTGCCATCGAATTGCTCAGGAAGAACCATCCCGAGACCGACACCTATATCCGGCCTATCGCCTATGTCGATTCGGATGGACTTGGCCCGAAGTTCGTCGGCTATCCAACCGGCTTTGCCATGTACACGATCCCGCTTGGGGACTATATCGATGTGTCGAGCGGGATCAAGGTTGGTTTCTCCTCCTGGCGCCGGATCAACGATAACACCATCCCGGCCCGCTGCAAGGTCACCGGAGGTTACGTCAACTCCGCTCTGGCCAAGACCGAAGCACTGGAACATGGATACGATGAGGCGATCTTCCTTACCGAGAATGGCTTCATCTCCGAAGGATCGGCCGAAAACATCTTTCTCATCAGGGGTGGGAAGTTGATCACGCCCGCCCTTTCCGAGGATATCCTGGAAGGCATCACGCGCGAGACGATCATCGAGTTGGCACGAGAGGAGCTAGGAATTGAGACGGTAGAACGACCCATCGGCAGGACTGAGCTGTACGTGGCCGACGAGGCGTTTCTATGCGGGACGGGCGCCCAAGTCTCGCCGATGATCGAGGTGGATAAACGCCCGCTGGGCAACGGCAGGATCGGGCCGATCACCGCGAAGATCCAGGCTCTCTATTTCGACGTGGTGAAGGGAACACAGAAGAAATACTCGCGCTGGCTAACGCCGGTCTATTAGAAGAGAGGGTCTAGGGTACAGGGTATTAGGGTAGAGGATTTGTCTCGCGCAGCTCTTTCGCTTTGCTGTTCTAGACCCTCGACCCCACACCCTATTCCCTGTTTTGAAGAGCTAGACTAGCTTCTCTCCCCTGCATTCCACGGTTTCTTCCTCCCAAGTGCTTATTCGATTTCCCAGATGGATCCCCACACGAAGATGCCCGCAACAAGCGGGTATGGTAGAAGGTTCATGTTGCAGGGAAGTGCGCGCCCAAATCAATAGACGGCCAGCAGAGTCAGAT
>JBGQIR010000242.1:0-2454 GCA_041498535.1 Methylomirabilis sp. (SeqCode) | reverse complement strand
GTAAAGTGTGTTCGGACCTGAAAACTTCTTGGCGCCATCACGAGGGTTACTGTTTTTTTGGTTGTTTTGCCGGTCTGACTGAAGGTGATAATGGCATTGGATATCAGCTCGACCTCCTCGGTGGGAGGCTGGATTGCCGCGTCGATCTCCCATCTGTCATTCTCCTCTCGCTGCATCAGATAGCCGCGAGCTGGGATTGGCCCACCGCAGTTGCTGAAGCAGACTCTGTGGCGGCGATTGGTACTCACGGCTTTTTGT
Source organism: Methylomirabilis sp. (SeqCode) (assembly GCA_041498535.1). Lineage (GTDB taxonomy): Bacteria > Methylomirabilota > Methylomirabilia > Methylomirabilales > Methylomirabilaceae > Methylomirabilis. The sequence goes on along the minus strand of JBGQIR010000242.1, from coordinate 2,196 downwards.
CTGGCGACGCGGAGGTCACCCGCGACCTGCCAGGCGGTGGTTCGGAGACGATAGCCCTGAACCATCCCGGCCAGGGTCGGAAGCGAGATGGCGGAGACAACTCCAATGAGCGCCACCGTGATGAGCAGCTCAGGGAGCGTGAAGGCTGAGTCCGATCCTGGTGCCGCGTATCCTCCGATTCCCCGATTCCGCCCCATCTTCCACCTCCACCAAGCCGTCCATCAACGCCAAGCCACGTGAACGGCTTACCGAAACAGTTGCCAGACACAGGAGCACGCAGCATGCCACGGCGCTCCGCTCGCTCGCTCTGGCACGTGGACAGTTCCCAAGCTCAGGCGTGATAGGTACTTATGTCGACAGCACCAAGGACCACCGTCCGACCAATAGCGGCCTGGCTGACGTGTACCAGATACAGCGTGTATGTTTCTAGAGACACGCCCTTGCCGACTTGTGGAACACGCGGGGGAATGGCTGGATGAGAAGGTGGGCTCGAGTACGCCTTCTATGGCTCAGGGGTCAAGAAGGTGTACTCTTTGCCCTGTTCCAGGGGAGTGACAGGAGGGTCTGACAGCTCGGCGAGTTCACCGACGACATCGGAGATGAACTGCGGTTTGATGTGTTGGGCATATATGGGAACGTCAACCATGAGCTTCATCAACTCTGTGCGCAGGGTCTGTGGGGTCAGGTGGCCGCTGACATCGGCCAGATCCTGAAGCCGATTTGGATACGATGTTTCGACAATGACGGCCCGAAGGCCCACCGCGGCATTGGCAACCTTCCATAGCTCCGCCGTCGGCCCAGTATCTCCCCCGAAGAGAATGGATGATTCACCGTCGGAGACGAGGTAGCCCACCGCCTCGACCGTATGGTTAACCGGGACCGCCATCACCTCGTACCTACCGATTCGCTGTTGCTGGCCTTCGCGAATCTCGTGAAACGATAGGATCGGGTACGAGGGCGAAGGGATTTTCGTGAAGTCGGGCCACAGGACATTGTTAAACAGGTGAGTTCTTAGCTGGCGAATTACAGTGGCAATGCTCCAGACCTCGATCGGTCGAGTCCTCACAGCAAGCAGATTATCGGCGAGGAAGGCGAGCGCGGCGACGTGGTCGAGATGGGCATGGCTGATCAGCACCTGATCGATCGCCGACTGGGAATCGAGAGAGAGGGCGGCGGTGACAGAGCCCGCATCGAGGAGCAGGCGGCCGTCAACGAGGTGGCTCGTTTGATGACATCCGGGCGCCTCCCCACCGTAACAGCCTAAGGCATGTAGCCGCATGGTTTGCCCCATGGTCTCGCTGTGGCCGCCGGCCCTAATGAATCGCCCCGCATTGACGCGCGGGCCCTATAGCAGGGTTGTGTTGAAAGGGCTCGACGGCGATTCTCTCTATGAGCCGTTGCGCGTCGCCCCCTTCAACGAGGCAACGAAGTCCCCCGCGCGTTCCAACAGGTCCGCCTGTCCGGCCGTCCGCTCAAGCAACGAGACGATGGCGCTCCCGACAATCACCCCATCAGCCACTGTCGCCACCACCCGCACCTGTTCGGGGGTAGAGATACCAAACCCCACTGCAAGCGGCTTGTCGGTTTCAGCCCGTATCATCCGAACGGCCGCATCAAGATCGTCGCTGATTCGAGAGCGGGCCCCTGTCACGCCCCGCAAGGAGACATAGTAGATAAATCCTTTCGAGGCGGCGGCGATCATCTGCACCCGTTCCCGCGAACTAGTCGGGGCGATCAGGAACACTGTGTGAAGGCCATGTGCCGTGGTCGCGTCGATCAGCTCAGCCGCCTCTTCAGGCGGCAGGTCCGGGACGATGACGCCGTCCACGCCCGCCGCCGCAGCCTCTTTCGCAAAGCGCGCAAAGCCGAACCGGAAGATCGGGTTGACGTAACTCATGACAACCAGCGGCAGCCGACAATGCGGACGAAGGGAGCCCACCATATCGAGGATCCGCGTAAGGGTCGTGCCGCCCTGGAGTGCGCGTTGCGATGCCCGCTGGATCGTGACGCCGTCGGCGAGCGGATCCGAAAATGGGACGCCGATTTCCACCAGGTCGGCCCCCCGCCTCTCGAATTCCAGGATCAGCGAGCGGGTAGTGGGGAGATTGGGATCTCTTGCGGTCAGGTACGGCATGAACGCTCGCTTTTCTGCCTGTTTGAGACGGCGGAATCGCTCGTCGATCCGATTCATCCCGC
>JBGQIR010000241.1:0-2477 GCA_041498535.1 Methylomirabilis sp. (SeqCode) | reverse complement strand
CGGCTGCTGTGGAGTCGGTCCCTTGATGCTTCGGCGCATTGCCCTGGCGGTCAAGGGAATCCCGCCAGTCCGGCGCTCCCCGGTCGCCTCTTCTATCCCACACGCATGATCGTTCTTCTCAACAATCTCGGAGGGACACATGGAATTGTTGGTCGCGAATCATAGCAGCTACCCGCGAATAGGCGATGGCCCAGGACAGCAGCGGCTGCGCCGCGCCTATGCGCAACACGAGCGGGGGGAGATCACCGCTCGGGAGTTTGAAGCGATCCAAGCGTCGGTGATCCAGGAGATCGTTGAGGAGCAGGCCGGGGCCGGACTCGACGTGGTGACCGATGGGCAGATCCGCTGGTACGATCCGATCTCCCATTTCGCCGGTCGGCTCGCAGGGGTGAAGATCAACGGCCTGCTCCGTTTCTTCGACACGAACTTCTACATCCGGCAGCCGGTGGCAGTCGATCGAATCTCCTGGAAGGGGCCGATCCTGGTCGAGGAGTACCGGTCTGCCCAGGCTGTCTCGCCCAGGCCGGTCAAGGTGACCCTCACCGGGCCGTACACGCTGGGCCGGTTCTCGATCATCGAGAGCCCGCGCTACCACGATCTCCCGGAGCTGGTCGCCGATTACACGGAGGCGATCATGAAAGAGGTGGAGGCCCTGGCGGGCGCCGGAGCAACCGTGATTCAGATAGATGAACCCTCGATGCTCCACCATCCGGGGGAAGCGGGACTCGTGAAGGTGGCGCTGACCAGGATCGGAAGCCGCAAGGGTTCGGCTCGACTGCTGCTGGCCACCTACTTCGGCAATGCGGCGCCGCTCTACGAGGTCCTGCAGGGATTCCCGGTCGATGCCTTGGGATTCGATTTCACGTACAGCCACGGGCTCAGCGATCAGATCGCGCGGCTTGGCTCCGAGAAGGCGATTGCCTTTGGGCTGATCGACGGCCGCAACACGAGGATGGAACGGACGGAGGAGGTGTTGCCCACACTCGGCAGAGCGCTGCCAAAGGTCAAGGGTTCTCCTTCATATCTGACCTCCTCCTGCGGCCTGGAGTACCTGCCAAGGGACAAGGCCTTTCTCAAGCTGAAGCAGATGGCGGATGTCAGAGCCGAATTCGTGGGGAGGGGATAGGATGAGCCGAGCGAAGCTGAAGAGCCTGGGGATCGATCTGCCGATCTTTCCTACCAGCACCGTCGGGAGCTTCCCGAAACCGGACTACCTGGTGGAGGCGCGGGCGAAGTTCGCCAAGAAGAAGATCGAGCGGAAGGAGCTGGAGGACCTCGAGCGACAGGCCACCGCCTTCTGGATCAGGACCCAGGAGGAGATCGGGTTGGACGTGCTGGTGGATGGCGAAATGTATCGTGGCGATATGGTCGCCTATTTCTCCGAGCTCATGCCGGGCTTCGAGCAAAGCGGCCTCGTCCGCTCCTATGGCAATCGTTATTATCACAAGCCGATCATCGTAGGAGATGTGCGGTGGCCTGGTCCGATGACGGTCGACTGGTGGCGCTATGCGCAGGGTCTCACGAAGCGGCCGGTGAAGGGGATGCTGACCGGTCCGTACACGGTCATGGATTGGTCCTTCAACGAGCACTATCCGGACCGCCGCTCGGCCTGTCTGGCGCTGGCCCGCGAGATCCGGCGTGAGGTCGAAGCGTTGGCGGAGGCGGGCGCCAAGATCATCCAGATCGACGAGCCCGCCCTCTCGGTGCGTCCGGAAGAGCTGCCGTTTGCAATCGAGGCAATACATATCGTCACCGACGGCCTGCCGGCTTACTTCATCATCCATGCCTGCTATGGCGCCTTTGATAAGATTTACTCCCAGATGCTGAAGCTGCCGGTGGACAACCTCGACCTGGCGATTTCCCACAGTACGCTGAATCTGATGGAGATGTTCCGGCGAGACCCGTTCACCAAGGACCTGTCCGTTGGGGTTCTGGACGTTCACTCGCACGAGGTGGAGACGCCAGAAGCGGTCAGGGCCAGGATCGAAAAGGCGCTGCAGCTCCTGCCGAAGGAGTCGCTCTGGATCGACCCCGACTGCGGCCTGAAGACCAGGACGATCGACGAGGCGAAAGGAAAGCTGATCAATATGGTGGATGCGGTGAGGCGCTTGCGGGCAGAGGCCCGCATCAACTAGCTAGAAGGAACGGATGGAGCTACTCGGCCGGACAGCATTGGTGACAGGCGCGGCCAGGCGCGTCGGCCAGGCCATCGCCCTGGCGATGGCCGGCCGTGGCATGGATATCGTTGTCCACTATAGAAGGAGTGCGCCCGAGGCCCGCGCCACAGCCCTGGCGGTGGAGCGTCTTGGCCGGCGGGCTGTGGTCGTCCAGGCCGATCTTTCGCAGCACGAGGAGGTTGAGACGCTGGCCGACCGGGCGACCCAGGCGTTCGGGAAGATCGATGTCCTGGTGAATAGTGCCGCCCTCTTCTACAGGACGCCGCTGGAGAAGATCACCGCGCAGGATTGGGACCAGTT
>JBGQIR010000240.1:0-2576 GCA_041498535.1 Methylomirabilis sp. (SeqCode) | reverse complement strand
TGTCTCTTTCACCGAAGCTACACTGTTTCGGCGTGACTAATACACACGTCTGTAATCTTGTTGCAAAGGCGCGGGTCCGGTCCTTCGGCAGCCCCATCCGTCCTCACTCCACCCATCCCCCAGTGGGGCCCTTCCGTTGCGAGCGGATGGGGCGCCCCGCCTCGGCCACCCGCCCGATGTAACTTTACAATTGTCGTTTGTAGTAGTTGGAACGGCACTGGTTGTCGTCACCGGGGTCCTCCCCCCTCTCGACCCCTTATCACTATCACTGTCACGATCATTGTCAAGTCAAAACCGGTATGATACCTTGCTCGCATGATGGCTCGACCCGCTGTATTGATCCTGTTGCTCCTGCTCGAAGGCTGCGGGGGGATCCGCCTGCGGGCATTGCCAGACCCGGCCGGCCAGCTCAATCCAGAGCACCAAGCCATCAGTAAACGGCTGGCCGAGGTTGAGGTGACCATCCAGGCCAAGGCCTGGCAATATCGTCCAAGGCGACTCACTGACCGCTTCCTGCCCTTCCTGATCAGGATCGTGAACCATGGCCGAGGTGATGTGACCATCCGCCTCGCCGACGTCGGCCTGATCGATGATCAGGGCCGGACGCGACACCCCCTCAGGCCCGAGGAGGTCGTGAGCCTCCTCCTGGGAGGTTCGGACGCTTCAGCTCTTGTCCCGTCCGTCGGGATCGAGGCAACCGGCCCAGAGCCCACTATCTTCGGGATCGAGCTTGGGTTCGGCTTCAACAGGTATCGTGACCTCCGCGACATCCGGAGGCTCGCCTTCCCTCCCGAACCGATTCCGACCGGCTCCCGCGCCGAGGGATTCGTCTACTTCCCCAACCCTCCGCCTGACGCCAGGCGCCTCACATTGCTCTTGATCCTCGATGCCCCATCCGGGGAACATCAACTTCCCTTCGTCTACGCCATCGACCACTGAGGGCCATAGCGGAGGTCTCGTCTGCCTTGACTTTGACTCCTCTGTCGGGCAAGATCCTTCTTGTTTTCAGCGTGGCCGACGTTCGGTATCCTGTCACGCGGCATTAGCGGCACTCAACTCTGCGCAGGAGCAGGAGCCCACCGCATGGGTTTTGGTTACTCGGGAAAGGTTCTATTCGTGGACCTCAGCACAAAGGCGATCGACATTCGTCGGATCCGCGAGGGCATCTACCTACACTACCTGGGCGGCAGTGGCCTCGGGGTCAAGCTGCTCACCGAACTCGGTGATCCCACCATCCATCCCCTCGATCAGAGAAATCCCCTCATCTTCGTCCCGGGACTGCTCACCGGGACCCTGGTTCCGGGCGCGACCCGGACCTCGGTGGTGGCGAAATCCCCACTGACCGGGATCTTCGGTGAGGCTTCTGTCGGAGGGACCTGGGGCGCCGAATGCCGGTTTACGAGCCTTGATGCGATCGTGGTGACCGGCGCTTCCAAGGAACCCTCCTACCTCTGGATCCGAGACGATGCGGTCGAGATCCGGCCAGCGGGGCACCTGTGGGGCAAGGACACATTCGAGACGAACGCTGCCCTTCTTGCCGAGACCGATCCGGAGGCAAAGGTCGCATGCATCGGGCCAGCCGGCGAGGTCCTTTCCTGCATCGCAGCTATCATGTTCGAGGGGGAGTTGGCCCGGGCTGCCGGGCGAACAGGCCTGGGCGCAGTCATGGGAAGCAAACGACTGAAGGCCGTTGCGGTTAAAGGATCGCAGGGCCTGCGGATCGCCGAGCCAAAGCAGCTTCTCGAGTGGGGCGCGCCGGTGCACAAGGATCTCGCGACCAAGTTCGGCATCTTCACCACATACGGGACCTCCGCCTCGCTCGAAGCGCACGAGGAACGCGGGGCCTTGGGGATCAAGAACTTCTCCTCCGGTGATTTTAGGGCGCAGGCACCCCGCATCAGTGGCAAAATCATCCATCAACACTACGCTCACAAGCAGTCCTCTTGCAGCGGTTGCCCGGTCCACTGCTGGGTCGTCCTCGCACCCCCCATCTCCCGCTCACCAGCCCCCGCCACGTTCGGTCGAGGCCCGGAGTACGAGACACTCGGCTCTTTTGGCGCCATGCTGCTCAATGACGATCTTGACTCGGTCGTGAGGGCCAACGAGCTGGCCAATCGCCTTGGCCTGGATACCATCTCCCTCGGGAACACCATCGCCTTCGCCATAGAGGCGTTCGAGCGAGGATTGATCGACCGCGCCCAAACCGACGGCCTCTCATTGAGATGGGGCGACCCGAAGACCCTCCTCACCTTAGTCGAGCAGATTGGCCGGCGCGAAGGAATAGGCGGCTTGCTGGCGGATGGATCGCGCGTCGCCGCGAAGAAGCTCGGAAGAGGGGCTGAGGCGTTAACAGTCGAGGTCAAAGGGCTGGAGCTGCCGATGCATGACCCCAGAGCCTTCTGGTCGAGCGCCCTGAACTATGCTTGCGGGAGCCGTGGGGCTTGTCACCTGGATGCAATTGCCTTTGCGGTGGAGAGCGGCGTGCCGATCCCGGAGTTCGGATACAACAGCAAGTCGAGCCCCTATTCCACCGAAGGGAAGGCCATGTTGGTCAAGCGGATGCATGACCTGATGGC
>JBGQIR010000239.1:0-2654 GCA_041498535.1 Methylomirabilis sp. (SeqCode) | reverse complement strand
TGGAATCATCGAAGTACTCACCCGTGCTCTCCTGGGTCCGGCGTGCGGCGCAGCCTGCGATCACTGCAATCACCAGCAGAACCCAGAGAGACCGCACCATCGGGCTCGCTGTCTTCATGATCACTCCTCCTTGCAAGATTGTTTGTTGCGGCACCACGTTTGCCGAGATCATCGCTACCTGGTCGCTCTCTTTTCCAACCCCACCGGGTTATTGCCCCCGACCTCTCGCGAAGCCAAGAGACCGAAGCACCTTCCGGTGGAGTCCAGGGTACCTCGTCCGCTTAGGCGCTGGGGGGGCTCACTTTCATGTTCGCGGCCCGCGGTCCCTTGTCCCCCTTCTCGACATCGAACGTGACGGCTTGCCCTTCCGCAAGTGAGTCGAATGCCTCTCCCTGGAGGGCGGACCTGTGAAAGAAGAGTTCGACGCCATCGTGTCCCTGGATGAAGCCGAACCCTCGCTCCCTGACCAACCTCTTGATCGTACCCGTTGCCATCGCTTCTGCTCCTCTCCGGACATCCGTCCGGGATCTGTTGCGTTTCCCACCACCGACCCACCACGATGATCTTGGTACCTGCTGTCCCTGCTGCAAGCCCACCGCGCCTCCGGGCCGCCCTCTCAGGACAGCTTCGTGCCTGCCAGCAGGGCCTGCAACTCGTCCCACTCTACAACCTCTTTCTCCAGCAGTCGGCGCGCGAGCTGCTCGAGGAATCTCCGCTTTTCCGTGAGGAGAGCGCTGACCGTCACGTGCGCCTCGACCAGGATGCGGCTGGCCTCGGCGTCGATGAGCCGCGCCGTGTCTTCACTATGCTCGCGCGGCGGGGGCAGGCCCGGAAGGAGGCCCGTCCGTCCGCCTCCGTCGAAGGTCATCAGGCCGATCTTCTCGCTTCATCCCATACTGAGCCACCATGTGCCGCACGAGGTCGGTGGCCCTCTGAAGGTCGTTCAGGGCGCCGGTCGAGACATCGCCGAGGACGATCTCCTCAGCGGTCCGGCCTCCCAACGCGATGTGCTTCTTGTCCATGCCAGCTTCTCCTCGATGTGGGATCGCCACCGTCGTGGCGAGCTACCGGGCAGCGCCGACATTATGCTTGGACGGCCGAATCGCGTCCTGCCCGCTCTGGAGATGGGAGCTGATCTGTTCCTTCGCCGTGTCGAGCGCACTCTCGGTCGCCTTTTGGACCATCTCAAGCTGGTCGGCCGCTTTCGCTCTCACCACGCGGGTCCTCTTCTCCATGAACTTCCGCAGCTCGTCCCGCCATACCCAGACTGCGACACCCCCCGCGATTGCACCCATGATAAAGCGACGCATGTGTGTCCTCCCTTCCTGAGGAATTGCTGAGGCATCCCGGCGCTTCCGCGCTCTCTTGCCTTCAGCCGAGCTCCCAATAGGACGAACCCCGAATGATCCTGTGACATTGAGCGCGGCAATTCGCCACGAGACTGGCCACCCTCGATCAGAACGTCGTGAACAATCCAGCCCGCATCCCTATCCACCAGAGGTCATCTACTGCCCCCTCGGTCCATTCGCCCGTCCTGCGGCAATCTTCGCCGCCCGGATCACACGTCGGCGCTGTCGTGCCCCTTCCGTCGGCGAGGCCATCCACGTCACTTTGCCGTCCGTCAGCGGCGGGCCGGAGACATGCTCAGAAGGCTCCTCGATATCGGCGAAGAACTCGCCGGCGGCCCCCATCATGGGCGCCGGTCGAGACCCGATGGTGCTTCAGAGACGTCCTGTGAGGAGCAAGATGAGCACAATCAGAAGGATGAACCCGAGGCCCCCGCTCGGGTAGTATCCCCAGGTCGAGCTGTGGGGCCAGGTGGGCAGCGTCCCGACCAGCATGAGGATCACGATAACGAGTAACACAGTGCCGAGCATCTCGTCCTCCTTTCGCACGCCATCCCTGGTGGATGGCCGGTGTACACCTCCGGCTTTGCACCCGGAGCGTTTACCGGAACAGGCCTTGACATCACCCGACAACAGATTCTGCAGCGTCCCTCTAAGGCGGTCTTGCATTTTCCTGACCGCTGCTGGTCATCACCCTGACGGTGCTGGCCACCGCGCTACTGCTAGTCACCCGGATACTGCGCAGCTCCGCCAGCCTGCTGCTGGCTGCCCTAGTGCTGCTGCTCGATCCAGGCGTCGAGCTCCTTCTCGGCGTGTTCGCGTGTCTTGCCGTAGTACTCCTGGATCTTGCCGGCCAGCAGCTCGGCGTTCCCCTGGATCTTCTCCAGGTCGTCATCGGTCAGCTTCCCCCATTGCTGGCGGGCCTTCCCCTTCAGTTGCATCCACTGGCCCTTCAGGGTGTCTCGGTTCATGTCTCGCTCCTTTCCGGTGGGTCATCGGTGCTTGAGGCCCCGGCCCGTCCGGTTTGGCTTGGCCGTGCCCGGTTTCGCATAGGGCTGCTTGGCTCGAGCCGGGCGTCTCTCTCCAAGCGCTCACTGGGTGCCGCCATACTATTGTCGCATCAAGTTCTCCATGCCACCGTGCAAGCACCCTGGGCAAGATCCGGGGGCCGCGGCCCTCTCCATCATCCGACGTGTAGCCGGGCCGTCACGGGCTACCCCTTGCGCTCGAGTGTCATCTCATTGCGCACGGCACGCACACCGGGGACCCGGCGGGCCACTTCGGAGGCGCGGACGCTGGTCTCGAGCG
>JBGQIR010000238.1:0-2670 GCA_041498535.1 Methylomirabilis sp. (SeqCode) | reverse complement strand
GCCTTCGGCGGGGGTCAGGATTTTCTCCCCCTCAAGGATCCTCCGCCCCGACAGCTCCTCGACCTCCTGGATGGCGTTCAGAACGCCGCGTGTCACATCGTCGAATGGGGCCTCGACGGTGGTCGGGGCCTCGCCTCGAAAGGTCTGGCGGTACTCGCCGCCGACCTTCTGGATCAGGATCGCCTTGGTGGTCGTACTGCCGCAGTCGGTGGCGAGGATCGCTGTCATCTCGCCGCTCGGGCCACTCATGGGCGAACTCCCTCCTCCTCGTCTCCTTGGTGAGCCTGCCCTGAGCCCAGTCGAAGCCTGCGCTGAGCCTTGGCGAAGCGGGCCTGTCCTGAGCCAGGTCGAAGGGACCCCTCGAACCAGCGAAGTCTGTCGGTAAAGAACTCCGGGGTCTCCCGGCGTTCCAGCAAACCGGCGAGCCGTTCGATATCATCGGGCGGGGCAACCATGCCCATAATCGGTGTGAGGGCATGGACAAGCTGGCTTCCAAGGAAGCCAAGGGGGGCCAGGGACTCGACTAAGAAGATGGCAGGTGTCGCGAGGCCGCGATCGGCGAGAAGGCGGGCAAAGCGATCCAGGAGCGCGAGATCGCCCGCCTCTAGCGCTTCGCCCTCCCCCTGCAGGGCGAACGCATAGGCGAGGCCACGCCGAAGGCGGCTCCAGAATCGCCACGAACACCGTTCATCGTTCATAGTTCATTGAAGAGCTTACAGAGTGCGGATTCTTATGTTTCGCTCTCACAGCTTTAGACTATGAACTCTGAACCCTGAACAATGAACTCTATGCTACTTGGTATGAGGCATCTGCCCTTGAGGCAGCGTCTTCTTGGCGGGTGGCGCTGGTGTCACCGGGGCGTTGGCTGGGGGCGCAGGCGCCGGGGCGGCTTGTTTGGCCCGCTCCTCTGTGATAACCGACGAACTACCCCTGTGCCCTGCATAGATGGCCAAAATGAGCGACGAAACCATGAAGAGAATTGCCACCGCCGTTGTCAGCTTGGTCAAGAAGGTCGCGGCACCGCGGCCACCGAAAACGGTCTGGCTAGAGCCGCCACCAAAGGCGGCGCCGATATCGGCACCCTTGCCGCTCTGAAGGAGAACAACCAGTACAAGGATCACTGCGATAAGCAGGTGTAGCACTGAGAGAGCAACGAACATGCATACCTCCTAAGGACGTTCATGGTTCATAGTTCAGAGTTCGTAGTTCAGAGTGTGATCGTCAGATTTGCCAGTCCTGAACTATGAACTGTGAACGCTGAACTGTCAACTCATGGCGGCTTTTACGATCAAAGCAAACGAATCAGCTTGTAGGCTGGCCCCGCCGACCAAGGCGCCGTCGATCTCCGATCGTTGGAGGAGCTCCTTGGCATTCTCGGGCTTGACGCTTCCCCCATAGAGGATTCGGACGCCCTGCGCGACATCCACGCCAACAAGGCCAGCGACGGTCTTCCGGACATGGGCGTGCATCTCCTCGGCCTGGTCCGGCGTGGCCGTTCTTCCCGTACCGATGGCCCAGACCGGCTCATAAGCGAGGGTGAGCGCTCGAACCTGCCCTGGAGCCAATCCCGACAGCGCCCCCTTCACCTGGGCTTCCACAACATGGTGGGCGCGCCCGGTTTCTCGCTCTGAAAGTGTCTCTCCAACACAGATGATTGGCGTGAGGCCGCTACCCAGGGCAGCCAGGCTTTTCTTGTTGACGTTCTCATCGGTTTCCCCGAAACACTGACGGCGCTCGGAGTGGCCGACGATGACATAGCGACACCCAAGATCCCGGAGCATCTCTGCTGACACCTCGCCCGTATAGGCCCCTTCCTTCGCCCAATGCAGATCCTGCGCGCCCAAGCCGACTCTCGACCCAGCGATGATGACCTGACCGACTGCCGCAAGCGCAGTGAATGGAGGGCAGATGACCACTTCGCTCCCATCCGGAGGGGGGAGTGATTTCACCACTGCCCTCGCCAATACGACCGCCTCGGAGGCAGTCTTATACATCTTCCAGTTACCGGCTATGAGCGGTATCCGCACTGTCAACTCCTGTAGGATCTCGAATTACTCCTCCCCTCGAGTTGGAAAGGATTGTGCCGATCCAAGAAACGAGCATAGCAAGGCGCGGCCCCGGGGGCCGACCGAGGCGTACATTGTCAGGTACGTCGCAGGGAGTGCCCTCGGGGCCAGCAACGCCGCTAGGCGAAGTTTATCGGAACGGCACCTAGCGCTTGTCGGTGAGCGCGGCAATCCCAGGCAGCTCCTTCCCCTCGATGAACTCCAGGGATGCGCCGCCGCCAGTCGAGATGTGGGTCATCTTGTCCGCAACCCCGGCTTGCGCAACTGCGGCTGCGGTGTCGCCACCGCCGATGACCGAATGGGCACCTGAAGCCGCCACGGCCTTGGCAAGGCCGAACGTGCCCTCACGGAAGGGAGGCAGCTCAAAGACACCCATCGGCCCGTTCCAGAGGATCGTCTTGGCCTGTCCGATCTCTTGAGCGAACCGGCTGAGCGTCACGGGCCCGATGTCGAGCCCCATCCAGCCGCTCGGGATCGTGCCCTCGACCCGCTTCGTCAGCGCGCCCGCATCGACCCGTTCGGCAATGATGTGGTCGGTGGGCAGGTGGATGGCAACCTTCGAGCGCCTGGCCCGCTCCATCGTCTCTCCCGCCACCGTTAGCCG
>JBGQIR010000237.1:0-2697 GCA_041498535.1 Methylomirabilis sp. (SeqCode) | reverse complement strand
GTGAGAATGCTCATTCAGTCTCTCTCCCGTGGGAGCACAATGAACCCCTCTCGCCGGGCGGCATCGCGAAGGCGATCGTCCAGGCAGGTAAAGTGGCGCCTGAGCGGACGCCGATCCGCCCAGACAAGCGCAGCGGCCAACTGCAGAGCATCGGCTGCTCGCAATGGATGAAGCCCGAGCATGCGGGCCGCCTGGTCTCTGACTTCCTCACCCGCCGTGAGCTCGGACCAATACCCGGCCAGACGATCCAGCAGGTGGGAAGCCTGCTCTACGCCCCGACGGTTCCAGGTCTCCCACGCGGCGGAGTCTGGAGAATGCGGAATGGCACTCCACGACAGTGCCCCACCAAACCACCATGGCCACATCCTCGCGGGCCAACTTTCGCATCGTTTCCGAATTGGGATCACTGACACACAATGGGATGACTGCAGAGGCATCCCAGAACCTCACCGCCCCTCCTCCCGCTCCTCAACCAGTGCTCTCAGGGCGCGACCCTTTGGGTCGTTTGGTCTGGGGAGCCTCCAGAAGCTCGCGGGCAGACGGTTTTTCCCAAGGCGAATCGCCCCCGCCCGCTCCAGGTCGAGAAGATAGACGGGTATGGAGGATGCGTCACGACGCAGGGGAACGATCTTTGCCACAGGCTTTCCTCGCTCGGTAATGAGGATCTCCTCCCCTCCCTTCACCCTGGCCAGGTACCTGCTGAGAGACGACTTCAACTCTGCAATCGCCGCCGATTTCATGACACCTCCCTTCTCATCTGGCACGATCACGATAATGACCATTATGGTCACATTCGACGGTCCTGTCAAATCTGTTCGATGGTGGTTCTGCTGTCCGCTTGCTCCCTCCGCACCCAATCCCTTCTGCCTTCTGCGGGAACCGAAGAGGGGAACTCGGCCTTTCTGCGTAGGGTTCTTGTTGCGTCTTCTTTGAGAATGTCGAATACTGTATGAGGAAGAGCAACTGTTCCTGGAATCGCGATGGGCAACCGTGCCATCCTGGTGCTGCGCGATATCCAGGGACTTTCGTACGAGGAGGTCGGCGGGCTCCTGGGGCTCCCGCCCGGCACGGTCCGGTCCCGACTTCACCGGGCGCGGATGGAACTCAAGGAGAGGCTGAAAGGACGCCGCTGAGGGACAGATGGACTGCCACGACGCCACTGCCCGATTCTCGGACCTGCGCGATGGCCATCTCGGCGACGGAGAGCTGGCCGAGCTAGAGCGGCACCTCTCGGCATGCCACACCTGTCGGCAGGAGTGGGCCGACTTCGAGAGAACAGTCGAAACGCTCCAGGATCTGGGCGCCGTCGAGCCGAGTCCAGGGTTCGCCGCTCGGGTCCGGGCGATGATCGAGGCCCCACCTTGGCATCGCCGCTTGGCGCGTCGGCTCTTCATGCCCTGGCACATCAAGCTGCCGCTTGAGGCTGCGGCGTTGGTCCTCCTGGCAGCAGGGGCTGTGGTTCTCTACCAACGCACGCCCGGGATGCGGCAAGTGGTTGAGCGGCCTGAGGTGCTGCAAGCTCCCGCCCCCATCGAGGCGAAGCGCCAGGACGCCGTTCCGCAAGAGGGACCAGCGCCCAGCACGCAGCCTCCTCCTGAGCCGATCCTTTCTGCCCGACCATCTCCGCCGGCGAGCAGGGTGCCGCTGGCTCGACGAGAGCTGAGCGACTTGTCGTCTGCCCTCTCCAAGCACGAGGGCCGTCCAGTCGAGCGGCTTGAATCCGGGAAAGCAACCCAGTTGCTGGCGACCCCGGCACCGGCGCCCGCCGTGCCGACACCTTTCCGCACGATGACCCTTCGCACCGAAGACGTAGGAACGGCTGAAAAGCGGATTCGCGAGTGGACTCGACAGGTCGGGGGTCGTCTGCTCGACGCGCCGGCCACCGGCGAGCCCACTCCATCAAGCCAGCGGACCCTCTCCCTCATCGTTCCCGTCCAGGCGGTCACACGCCTTGACGCCCTGCTCGTCGAGCTGGGGCAAGTGTTCGGAAAGGAACTGGAGGCGCCGGCCTCAAACGAGGTGCTGGTTTCCCTCACCATCTCCCCAAAGCCCCCTCCTCCATCGCCCGACGACCAATAGATTTCTGCCTTCGGGAACTTTTTCATGCCCGAGCTGTCTTATCCAAATAGACGGGCCCGCATGGGGTAGGCCCTCTAAAGGTCAGCGTGTTCTTGGAGATCCCCAACACGGAGGCGAATCACCTGGGTCTCCCGCTCCCCAAGGGGATCGTCAGGGTCTATAAGGCCGACCGGGACGGGGGATTACAGTTCATCGGCGAGGACAACATCGACCACACCCCCAAAGACGAGAAGGTCAAGATCAAGGTGGGCGAGGCATTTGACGTCGTGGGCGAACGAACTCAGAAGGACTGGCGAAAGATCGCCTCGGGGGTGTATGAGGCCGAATGGGAGATCCAGCTCAGGAATCATAAACCGGAGGCGGCCCAGGTGACCATCCTCGAGCCAATTCCTGGCGACTGGCAGGTGATCAGAAGCAGCCATCCCCATGAGAAGGACGAGGCTCACGCTCTGAAATACAAGGTGAACGTTCCCGGGGACGGGAAGACGACGGTGTCGTATCGGGTGCGGATGACCTGGTAAGATGTGCCGGTCGATCGAATCGTTCAGCGGTTGGCGGAGAGGCCGCCTGGCCGGCGGGACCAGCGGATCAACAGCCACAGACAGAGGATTAGCTTTG
>JBGQIR010000236.1:0-2739 GCA_041498535.1 Methylomirabilis sp. (SeqCode) | reverse complement strand
GCTGTTGGTGACGTAGTTTCTCGACAAGTACGTTTACTCCTAACCTGGCCACAAATGGCACAAGGAGGGGATGAGCAAGGAGCAGTTGCAGAAGATCCAGGATTTCTACAAGAGCCGGTATGGCGAGCAGAAATAGATCGAGGTCGGAAGGAGAACGAAAGTGAATCTGTTGTCGGGTAGGCCGACTTTCCCTTTTCGAGCGTGAAGGAGGGAGTAACCTTGCAGATAGAAGAGCGGGTTGATCAGGGACGGCGATTGGTGAATATGTTCCTCGGGACGAGCTTGGGGGCCATGTTTCTCTCCGTCTTTTACCCGATCGTAAAGTACTTGAGCCCGCCAAGGGTCGCAGAGCCGACCGCGTTCAGTGTGACTATCCCCTGGAAAGTCACTGAGTTGAAGGCGAACTCCGGGAGGATCTTCCGTTTCGGTAGCCGGCCCGGGCTCCTCATCAAGACGCCGGCTGGCGAGCTGAAGGCCTTTTCAGCGATCTGTACGCACCTCGACTGCACGGTCCAGTACAAAGAGGACAGGCAGATCATCTGGTGTGCCTGCCACAACGGCGTGTACGATCTGAACGGGAAGAACATCAGCGGTCCGCCGCCCCGGCCCCTGGACCCTCTACAGGTGAAGATGCGGGGGGACCAGATCACTGTCATGAAAGGGTAGGGTGGGATGCGCGTCAACCGCGTCGTGGATTGGCTCGAGGAGCGGATTGACCTCGGGGCATTCAGGCATCTCCTCCAGGAGAAGGTCGTCCCGGTCCACCACCACACCATTTGGTACTACTTCGGGGGGATGACCCTTTTCCTTTTCGTGATCCAGGTCGTGACCGGGATCCTCTTGACCTTTTACTATCGGCCCAGCGCCGAGGAGGCGTACGAGAGCGTCCAGTTCCTCATGACCGATGTCCAGTTCGGCTGGCTTGTCCGGTCGATCCACAGTTGGTCCGCCAACCTGATGGTGGCGACCATGATGATCCACCTGTTCAGCGTCTACCTCACCCAAGCCTACAGGAAACCGCGGGAGCTGACCTGGGTGACGGGGATGCTCCTATTCGCCATCGTCCTGACGTTTGGGTTCAGCGGATACCTCCTGCCATGGAATGTTCTTTCCTTCTTCGCTACCAAGGTCGGGACCAACGTTGCAGGACAGGTCCCGGTCGTCGGTCATACCCTGGTGAGGTTCCTCAGGGGTGGCGACGAGGTCACGGGCGGCACCCTTTCGCGCTTCTACGGGCTCCACATCGCGATCCTGCCGTTGCTGACCACGCTGATCCTTGGCCTCCACATGTTCCTGGTGCAACAGCAGGGGATGAGCGTTCCGCCGGACGTGGAGCGGGCCTCTGCCCAGCAACCGATCAGGACGATGCCGTTCGCCCCCAATTTCCTGCTGAGGGACCTCTTCGGCTGGTTCGCCGCACTGGGAGTGCTGGCTGCGCTGGCGGCGATCTACCCATGGGAGCTTGGGCAGAAGGCTGACCCCTTTGCGTCCGCGCCTGCCGGCATCCGCCCGGAATGGTACTTCGTCTTCATGTTTCAGACGCTGAAGTACATTCCGGCCAGGGTCGGCCCATTTGATGGCGAAGTCCTGGGAGTCATGGGGTTCGGTATCGGCGGGTTGTTTCTCTTGCTGGTTCCCTTTCTCGACAAGAGGGCCGCTCGGGGCGAGCCTAGCCCGCTCTTCCGATGGATCGGGATCGGCATCATCGTGTACATTGTCTTGTTCACTGCTCTAGGGTACCTCGTACCGGGTCCCAAATGAGGCAGTCATGAGGATCGCCCTACGAGTCGCCCTCTTCGGATTTCTCATGGCCGCCCCCTGTCTCCTGCTACCCGTCCCCTCTGCGGAAGCGATGCATGCCTGCATCGATTGCCACAAGAAGTTGGAGGAAGAGCGCCTCAGCCGTCCGGTCAAGAAAATCGCTGATGACTACCACATGGTCCGAGGACTGAAGTGCCAGGAATGTCACGGGGGCGATCACACCGCCTTCGACAACAAGGAGGCCAGTCACAGCCGCGCCAAAGGGTTCCTCGGAAAACCGAAGCGGCAAGACATCCCAGCATTCTGCGGGAAGTGCCATAGCGATCCCCGCTACATGCGCAAATTCAATCCAAAGATTCGGACCGACCAGGTGAAGGAATACTACACCAGCGTTCACGGCAAGAAGCTGCGCGAGGGTGACAAAAATGTTGCCGTCTGCATCAGTTGCCATGACGTGCATGCCATTCGCGCCATCAAGGACCAAGCGGCCTGGACGTATCCCATCAAGGTTTCAGAGACCTGTAGTCGATGCCACGCTGACGCCAAGTACATGAAAGACTACAAGATCCCTACGGATCAGTTGAAGAATTATAAGAAGAGTATCCATTATGAGGTTTTGACTAAGAAGGGTGATATTTCTGCCCCCACCTGCCCGAGTTGCCACGGGAACCACGGCGCCACTCCTCCGGGGGTCGATTCGGTGGCGAATGTCTGCAGCAACTGCCATGCTGCTGTGGCGGAGCTGTTTGCGAAGAGCGTGCACGAAGAGGCGTTCAGCGATCTTGGCCAGCCCGCATGCGTCACGTGCCACGGCAATCACGAGGTTCTGAAGCCGTCGGATGAGCTGCTGGCCGGAGGGAAGGACACCCCTTGCGCCACGTGCCACGAGGAGGGCTCCTCGGAGCTCAAAAAGGCCAACGAGATCCGGACGCATCTCCAGGACCTCGCCAAAGGCATCGACCGGGCCGAGGCGATCCT
>JBGQIR010000235.1:0-2769 GCA_041498535.1 Methylomirabilis sp. (SeqCode) | reverse complement strand
TGCTCCTTCCCGGGACAGAAAGGACAGGTGCGCCCGCGTTGCTCGCGCCGCTGGCGGAGCAGTTCAGAGAGCACCTCCCATCGCTGGCCCGTAATGGCTACCCATCGTTGCAGAATAGGTTCCCTGCGGAGCTCTGCCATGATGATGTCTCCCGCTAGCCTTGCTCCAGCGCCCAGGTGCCTCGCCGGAAGTCAATTTGGAAAAGCGAAAAGGCAACCCCCAAGAACTCCATGCCGATCACCGGTGAGCTGTTCTTGACCCGACCCTGATGAAATAGAAGACTTTTCCAGGGAAGCTGTTGCGCGCCTCTTTTGCGGCTTCGATAAGTGTCTATCCCAAGAAGTAATGTCCGGACCGGGGCTCCACAGCCGCGATCTTCCCCCAGTCCTCGCCAGAACGCCGGTGGATCTCAAGCAAAACTTTTCCAGACGGGCGCTCGATCTTAGGCAACCCCCCTATCCTCTTCATCGCTTCCTCCATATCCTCTTAGACGGGACCGCACGGCTCTCACACCAGATAGAACCGGACCCCCTGGACTACCTCATCTCCTTCACCTTGCAGCGCTACGACTCCCTACAAGCGCCGCTCGACTTGTGCCTGTCGCGCCGGTGATGGTGGCCAGCTACGACGCCCCTAAATTGACGAAACGAGCGTTTCCGCAGGGTCAAGGCTCGAGATGGTCTTCTCTTCGGACTCCGAGGACGGCGCCCGCAGCACGGCGGCGCCCTAGCAACCGCAGCCATACGGAAAAATTTCGAACGTTTTCGGTGATAAGAACTGCTCCTACCTTTCGAACACAATGAGTTGGCTTCTCACCGCTCCGCCCTGTGGCCAGCGGCGCCGAGCCGCCTCCGCCGGGAACCTGCGCTCCTCTCAAAGACATCGATCAGCCCCCCTCGCTTCGCGATCCGGTCTGCAGTGGCTGCGAGGTTTTCTGCCAGCACACGGTCCTCGACAGCGATCCGAACGCCTTCGGATTCGCTGTCCACGCGCAGGAGCTTTTGGAGTTCCTTGATGCTCATTGGGCTGACGACAAGGTTCTTCCGAATGTAACCTTTCTTATGCCGCTGCATCCTTCCCCTCCAATGGTGTGTAGTGGACATGACCATATATACACACAATCTCGGTCTGGGGCAAATACCACGTGGAGCCTATGGGCCGTCAGGCAGCCTTCAACGGGCTGAGCGGGTAGCGGAGTTCGGCTTCCGCATGCTCCTCGGGCCAGATGACCACCTTCTTGCCATCCCGCCACTGAACCAAGAGGCTCCGGTGGCCGATCTGGCGGCCGGTCGTGCGGTCCAGTCGGAACCGCCCGAACAGGGTCGTCAGATCAAGGGTGTGAGCCGCCTCGAGGAGACGCTCATCCTCAAGGCTTCCGGCCACACGGAAGCACTCCATGAAGACGACGCCGGCAGCGAAGGCCTGGACGGCCGGATAGTCAGGAAGATGCTGGAAGCGCGCCCGGTATTCGGAGAGGAACCAAGCCAGGTCGGGTCCAGCGATGTTGTCGTAATTCACCCCCGGCTCCCATTGGCTCGGTGCAATCACCCCCTCCGCCAATGACCCGACCTCCCGGTGGATCGCTCCAAGCCCCGCCGCGACGACGACGAGGGCTTTCACGGGCGACAGACGCCTCCGATGCCGAACGATCGCGACATCGTCCGGAAAGCCTCCCACCACGACGAGCAATTCAGGGTCGCCCGCCGACACCTCTCGGAGAACTGGAGCGAGGTCCTCAATCGGGGAAACAAAGGGGATCAGATGGATCTGCTCAAAACCGGCGGCCTTCGCGCCCTCCGCCGCGCCACACGCGACATAAGCGGCAAAGCTTCCGGCCTTTGCGTGAAGAATGCTGATCCGGCTGATCTCGGAGTCCCTCTGTCTCACCAGGAGCGGGAGGGCTCGGAGATAATCGCTCGCCGGGCTGACCAAGCTGACGAAATGACGCCAGCCCTGCTCATACAGCCCATCCGTCGCGCCGCCGTGGTTCCAGAGGATCTTGCCTTGAGCCTCAGCGATGGGCGCCACCGCCATGGCAAGAACGCTGGAATATGGGCCAAGAAGGAGATCCACACGATCCCGGGTTAAGAGGCGGGAAACATTCTCCTTTGCCTGTGCCGATCCACTTCCATCGTCATAGACGATGAGCCGAATCGGGAGGGTTGGCGTAGCGTAATCGACCCAGAGCTTCAGGCCGTTCAGGGCCTCTTGCCCCTGCAGCCGGAATCTTCCGGAGAGCGACAGCGAGACGCCGGCGAGGATCTCGCTTGAAACGGACATGCACCGATCTTTTCAGCGGTTCCCAGGCTTGAGAGGCTCAACTCGCCCAGGGGCCCTGGCCGCCCGCCCAAGCGCCACGACGAAGATGGCGGCTTTTCCTTGGGCGTGAGGAGAGAAGAAGGTGGTGACGTCGTCATCGAAAAAGGTCGTGCCCGTCGCACCCAGCCCCAGGGCATAAGCGCAGAGGTACATTTTCCCGCCCACGACCCCGGCCTCAAGCTGGGCTGCACTGTAGCCACGATTCCCGTAACGCTCGAGGATCTTCTGCAGATCCGCCAGGAAGAAGACAACGGCGCTTGCGTCGCCCCCAAGCTCCTGTCCAAGGCAGAGGTGGCTGGCCTCGCGCCGAAAACCGCCTTCCTTGAGCAACTCAAGCGCGCGCTCAGAGGGGGAGAAATAATGGGCCCCGCTCGGGAGCCCCTCCACCGCGTTGACGATGAGGTAGGTGTCGAGGAGGCTCGTCCCGGGCCCGCCGAGAAAGTCTGCAGG
>JBGQIR010000234.1:0-2823 GCA_041498535.1 Methylomirabilis sp. (SeqCode) | reverse complement strand
TGAACAGGAGCGCGCCCTTGATGAACCAGGCGGTCTGGTTGTGGAGCAGGTTGTGCCACCATCGGGCGGGGACGACCGATGGGAGCACGACCGTTATCAGGGCGTCGGGATGCTTTCGCTCGATCCCCTCGATGTACTCTAGCAGGGGCCCGAGGACCGACCGGTAGGGGGAATCGAGGATCACAAGATCGGTCTCACCGCACCACGTCTCCCAGTGTGCTCGAAGGGCCTCAGTTGCCTCGACGTCGAGGTCCACGTAGATCGCCTCGACACGGGGTGAGAGGCTTCTGGCGTATTGCAGCGCCGTGACGACCCCCCGATGGATCCCAGAGATCGGAACCAGCGCGATCTGCTCTCGGAACTTTCTCGGCTCGAAGCCTTGCAGCGAGAGCTGTTTCGCCATGAGCGTGTAATGTTCGTGGATCTTGCGAAAGACCATCGTCATCATGGGAATCAGCGCGATGACGATCCAGGCGCCATGGATGAACTTCGTCGCCGCGATGACCACCAGCACGATGCCGGTCGAGACGGCGCCCAGGCCGTTGATGGTGACGGACCGGCGCCAGCCGGAGGTCCGGAGAGCCAGCCAGTGCCGCACCATGCCGGCCTGAGAGAGTGTGAAGGAAAGGAAGACGCCCACGGCATACAGCGGGATCAAGGCGTGCGTCTCGCCCTGGAAGAGCCAGATGAGCGAAGAGGCGACGAGGCCCAGGCTGATGATCCCGTTCGAGTAGACGAGGCGGTCTCCCTGGTTGGCGAGTTGATGGGGCAGGAAGCGATCGTGCGCCAAGATGGAAGACAGACGAGGAAAGTCGGCGAAGCTGGTGTTGGCGGCGAGGATGAGGATCATGGCGGTAGCCGCCTGGATCACATAGTAGAAGATGCCGGTTCCGAGGATGTCCCGGGCAAGCTGCGAGACCAGCGTCTCCCCATCCCGCGGGACCACGTGGTGTAGATGAGAGAGGATTGTGATACCAAGAAAGAGGGTCAGCAGGATGCCTGCCATCCAGGTGAGGGTCGCGCTGGCGTTTCTCGATTCCGGATACTTGAACGCCTGGATCCCGTTCGAGATCGCCTCCACGCCCGTCAGGGCGGTGCATCCGGAGGCGAAAGCCCGGAGTAAAAGGAAGAGGGTCAGTTCCTGCGTGGGCTGGGCGACGGCCTGGACAGCCGCAGCGCCTTCACCAGAGACGTAATGCTGGTAGAGGCCGGTCCCTATCATGGTGGCGAAACTGGCGATGAAGAGGTAGGTGGGTATGGCAAAGATCCTGCCCGATTCCTTGACGCCACGCAGGTTGGCCAGCGTGACCAGGCTGATGAACAGGATGCCCAGGTAGACGCGGTGCGGATAAAGAAACGGTGCCGCCGACGTGATCGCCGCCACCCCAGCCGCCATGCTGACTGCGACCGTCAGGACATAGTCGATCAACAGGGCGGCAGCAGCGATCAGGCCCGGATAGACCCCGAGATTCTCCTTCGCCACGATATACGCCCCGCCTCCGGACGGATAGGCATGGATCGTCTGACGGTAGGAAGTGGCCACAATCAGGAGGAGGAGCGCGATGGCCAGGGCGATCGGCAAGGACTTTGAGAGCGCTGCCGAGCCGACCAGGATGAGGACCAGCAAGATTTCTTCGGTGGCGTACGCGACCGACGAGAGGGCGTCGGACGAGAAAATAGCAAGGGCGGCGACCTTTGAGAGACGTTCGTGGGGGGCCTCGGCCGTTCTCAGAGGTGTCCCGATGAGCATCCGCTTCAACGTAGAAAGCGGCACGTCCCTCCTCCTCGTGTACGGCTCAGGGAAGGAAACAAGTGGAGCAGGCAACATTCAGCCCGAGAGGACAGTGGTATGCTAGAGCCAGTGCAAGGGGAAGTCAAGTGGACGGACCAACCCTCGAGGAAGCAGCGTCGCAGTGTCGCCGGGGTGGGGATGACTATGGCTGAGGAAAGGCGATGATGATCGAGTCCAGTGAGAGGATCCGGTACTCCTCGTTGTCACGGTAGAAATAATGCCCTTCCACTCCCTCGGATGCCTCCTCGAACGCCACAATCGATTCGAGGGGGGGCATTTCCCTGAACGAGTTCGACCCTTCGTCAAACCCGTCGCCAGCCACCACAACATGTCCATATCTGATGGAGGCGCCCCTTGGACAGTGGAGGGTGAGGGTGTCCGGTGGTTCCCGGAGAACCCGGACCAACAGGTTGATACCATACACCTTGAACGGACGATCTGAAGGCAGATTCTTACTCATGTGATATTATATAGCACAGAGCGGGGTCCTGAGAAAAGCAAGAAGTGTAACCGCGCAGTGTGTTTGACCCATGGTGGGGACAGAGAGAAGTGATGGAAAGGAGCTGACGCGACATGCCGCGCGAGGTCTCGGCGGGGGTGATCGTGTTCCGGCGAGCGCCGCAGCCGCATTACCTGCTTCTCCATTACGAGTCCGGCCACTGGGACTTTCCCAAGGGCCACATCGAGGCGGGTGAGGAGGCGCAGGCGACGGCGAGGCGGGAGCTGAAAGAGGAGACCGGAATCTCCGAGGTCCGCTTTTCGGACGGCTATAAGGAGACGCTCCGCTACTTTTTCCGACAGAAGGGCGTCGGGATCTTCAAGATCGTCATCTACTTTCTCGCGGAAACGGATCAGTCCGACGTGACCCTCTCCTCTGAACACATCGGTTTCGAGTGGCTCCCCTACGACGCTGCCCTTGCGCGGTTGACCTTCAAGAACTCCCGTGACCTCCTGGTCAAGGCCTATGAGCACCTTTAAGCCTCCTCATCGGCCTAACGACCGCTCTGCTCCCCGAGCAGCGTGGGGCGAAC
>JBGQIR010000233.1:0-2876 GCA_041498535.1 Methylomirabilis sp. (SeqCode) | reverse complement strand
CAGGCCGGCGGCGTTGGTGGCGAAGCAGAAGGTATTTCAGAGATAGACCACGTCGAACTCGCCCAGGCCCCCAGGGAACCGCTTGGCCACACGAGTCAAGACGTCAGCGATGGTCTTCACGTCGAAGCCCCGCATGCTCGGCGGGCACAGAATGATCCCGGTGTGCACTTCTTGCCGCCGGATGGAAATTCTCCGTGACAGGGAAGTCGCCGCATCGGCAGGCTGAATCCGGGTAGGTGCTGGCCGAAGATGCTTGGAGATTTTTGGTTGCAATCACCATGAAAAAGAGTTAACGTTGGACCGCATGCGCCAGCAGGGAGAGCTTCGGGCTCGTGTCCATGTCCCCGGCGGATGGGATCGAAGAAGGAGGTCTACCAGGGCTGCTTTGCCATGATCCAGATGTTCCATGTCTACAAGACGTTTGGGAAAGATCTGGAGGCCCTGGTCGATGTCGATCTTCATGTTCACAAAGGAGAATTTGTCTTCCTGGCCGGTTCCAGCGGTGCCGGCAAAAGCACGCTCCTCCGCCTGACCTTCCGCGACGAGCTTCCCACCTCAGGTCAGATCTTGGTTAACGGTCGCAACATCGTCCGCATGAAATCGAGGGCGGTGCCGCCCCTGAGGCGGACACTCGGCATCGTCTTCCAGGATTTCAAGCTTCTTCGCGACCGGACCGTTGAGGAGAATCTGACTCTGGTCGCCCGAGTCGTCGGCATGCCGACTCTGGAGGGACAACGCAGAGTTGAGCAACTCCTGAAGCTGGTTGGGCTCTCTCACAAGGCGAAGATGCCACCCTACAAGCTTTCGGGCGGCGAGCAACAACGGGTTGCGATCGCCAGAGCACTGATGAATGACCCCCTCATCCTCCTGGCAGACGAGCCGACCGGGAACCTGGATACCGAATTGGCGGCGGACGTCATCCGGCTCCTCCTTGAGGTCAACGAGCGCGGGACCACTGTCTTGGTGGCCACTCATGACCTCAAGCTGGCGAAGGAGGCAGGCCGCCGGACCGTGTTCCTGAAGCACGGACGGATCGTGGAAGAGTGGTCGTAGGCCGTATCCCTCCTTGCACGGGGCGCACACGCAATGGTTGAAAAGCTGAAGCATATTGTAGCGCATGCCCTGATCAATCTCATTCGCGCCGGCTGGGGCGGCATTGCGTCCATTGCCACCATCGGAGTATCGTTTGTGATCATCGGCATCTTTCTACTTCTCGTCCTGCATCTCAACGCCCTTGTCGCTGAATGGAAGGAACAGTTCCAGGTGTCTGTCTTTCTGGATGACAGGATCACGCCGACGCAGTTGGAGATTCTCGGGAAACGGATCCAGAACGAGGCGGCCGTCAAGGCCACGACCTTCACCACCAAGGAGGAGGCTCTCGCCAACTTCCGCCGGGAACTCAAGGGGCAGGAAAGCCTCCTCGAGGGGTTGGGCGACAACCCGCTCCCCGCTTCGTTTCAGCTCAAGATCCGGGAGGGGTATCAGAGCCCCGACACCCTCAAGAGGCTCAGTGCCTTTCTTAGCCGTCTCGAGGGAGTCGAAGATGTCCAGTACGGGCAAGAATGGATCGAGCGCATCTCCAACATCGTGAGGATCATGAAGCTGCTTGGCATCATCATCGGTTCGGTACTGACGCTGGGGTCGGCCATGATCGTGTCGAATACTATTCGACTCGCCGTCTATGCGCGCGCGACGGAAATCGAGATCATGCGGCTCGTGGGCGCCACCAAGGCGTACATCCGCGCCCCCTTCCTGGTGGAGGGGATGCTACAGGGCAGCCTCGGGGCGCTGCTGGCCCTGGGCCTGCTGTTTGCAGCGTACCGCTTCGTCGCGCTGACGTTCAACTTGACCTCCCCGCTCCTCCCGACAGCAGCGAACCGGGGATTCCTGGAATCCTCGATGATGGCGAGTCTGGTAGGCGGAGGGGCAATGATCGGTGCCCTGGGAAGCTCGATCGCTGTCAGGCGCTTCCTCAAAATGTAGACTGTAGTCATTCGAAGGGAGTAATGGCTCGTTTGCCTCGTATGACCTGGGCGGTGGCCCTCATGGCGGCCCTGCTCCTTGGCCCGCCGTCAGCCCTCGCAGCCGAAAAAGGACCGGAGTCCTCGTCGCGCCTGCGCGACAAGCGCGAAGAGCTCAACCAGGTCAAGCGGGAGCTGGACCGGGAGCGGAAGCAGGCGAAGCAGGCAACGCGAAAAGAGCGGTCGCTCTTCGAAGAGCTGGATCGGATAGAAAGAGAGCTCCAACAGAAGGGGCGGGAATTGAAAGGGCTGCAGGCCCAGCTCCGAGCCAGCACGGAACGGCTTCAGGCCGTCCAGAGAGAGATCGCGTTGACCCAGACGCACC
Source organism: Methylomirabilis sp. (SeqCode) (assembly GCA_041498535.1). Lineage (GTDB taxonomy): Bacteria > Methylomirabilota > Methylomirabilia > Methylomirabilales > Methylomirabilaceae > Methylomirabilis. The sequence goes on along the minus strand of JBGQIR010000233.1, from coordinate 530 downwards.
TGAACCAGATAAAGAACCTCTTTCGGCGCCGAGTCCGTGCCATTTACAAGCAGGGGGACCATGGCTATGTCCGGGCTCTGCTCTCCTCGGAGGATCTATCGGGCGCCGGTCGCCGCATCCGATACCTTTCGGCCATCGCGAACCAGGATCAGCGAATGGTTGCTGCCTACACAGGCGCGCTCGAGACCCTTCACACCCAACAGGCTGAGCTGGAGCGCTCCAAGGCGGACCTTACCCTTAGCCAGAAAGCTGTCAGGGCAAAGCGGGAAGAGATCCTTAATGAACAACGTGCCAGACGAGTGTTGCTGGCCAAGGTTCAGGAGCAAAAGAAGGGCCATGTGGCCGCCATCCATCAACTGGAGCTGGCGGCCCGCGAGCTGCAGGGACTTATCGGTCGCCTGCAGCGCGAAAAGCGACCCCCGTCCCAGATCGGAAAAGGACCTGCTCCCGAGCCCTTGCGAGCACCCGCCCTTCCGGAAGGGACAGGGGCGGCGTTTGCATCGCTCAAGGGTCGCTTGCCCTGGCCGACT
>JBGQIR010000232.1:0-2887 GCA_041498535.1 Methylomirabilis sp. (SeqCode) | reverse complement strand
GTTCCCTCGTCGGCGCTCTTGGTGAGAACCGGATCGAAGGGAACGCGACCGAGAAAGGGGATTGCCAGGCGCTCGGCCATTCGCGCCGAATCCTGACCGGGGAACAGCGGCTCCTCCGCCCCGCAACGGCTGCAGAGGTAGACCGCCATATTCTCAATCATCCCGAGGACAGGGGCCTTCAAGGTCTCCTTGGCCACGGTCACCGACTTGGCCACAATGATCTGAGAGACTTCCGAGGGCAAGGTCACAATGATGACGCCATGAAGCTCCGGGAGCAACGGCAGCAGGTTGGGGATCCGGTCGGTCCCGGGTGGTAGGTCGAGCAGGAGCAGATCCAGCTCACCCCAGTCCGTGTCGGCGAGAAACTCCCTGAGCGTCGCGACCTCCATCGCTCCTCGCCAGATGTACCCTTCTCCCTCCGTCGGCCCGCTCCAACGGACGGGGGTGTCATCGCTGGGGAGGAAGAGGTCCATCGACAGAACGCGAATCCCCAGTGGGCCCCACGCAGGTTGCACCCCTTCCGCCCGGAACTGGAGACGCTGCCCTCGCACCCCCAGCATCTTTGCCTGCGATGGGCCATTGAGATCGGCGTCCAACACGCCGACCCGCATCCCGCGCGTGGCAAGGGCGGCGGCGAGATTGGCAACGATGACACTTTTGCCCACCCCACCCTTGCCGCTCAGGACGGCCACCTTCAATCCGATCTTCGCCATGCGCGCTCGGAGCCGTCGCTGTTGCGTCTCGACTTGGCCCTGCACATCGGAGCCAGCGTCGCCCGCGATGTCCCGATACGTCTTCATGGCTTGAGATCCCAGGCGGCCCGGGCCAGCATATAGCCGGTCGCGAGGGTCACGAGGAGAAAGAACGCCGCCCCCGTCCTCATGGATAGCTCTATCCCTCCGGGCAAGGGGACCACCACGATTGTTGGCGTGATCATCACACGCGCGACGCCGACGACCCGGAAGAGAACCAGGAACACGAGGAGCCGGGTGAACCAGACATACCCCTTGCTGATCAACCAGGGGAAGAGGATGATCAGGATCGTCCCCACGCCGAACCAGATCACGCCTAAGCGGGAGGTCATTGCTCGCCCAGCAATGCCCGTGACCCCGATGTAGATGGCGCCCCCCAGGTAGAGGCAGCCATAGATGAGATACGACAGGGCTGCCTGCCGGAATTTCTCTTGCCGTGTCGCCATCAGCACCTGACACCAGCCGACTGCCGGAGGACCCTTCTCGCGCTTGTCCTACTCTCCCCGCCCTTCGTACCGTTCCCGGATCGCCGCTATCTGGACTTCTCCCTCTCTGTAATCGGCAACGACCTCGTTCATGATCTTCTTACCGACCTCGACGCCAGCCTCTACGAGCTCCAGATCGATCAGCAGGGCGCCGCGTTCCTTGGCCACGGCCTCGATTCTTGACGTGGTGATGTCCCGCATGAAGCCGGCCGGCACACGATTCAGTCGCGTCACAGCCTCCTCGGTCCACGCGAATGGGCCGTGAGGCTCCGCCATGGCCATCGTCTCCTTGAAGCCGCTTCGGGCCAGAGGGGGCGTGCTCTTCGCCTCGACATCGCCTTCGATGACCGAAGCGGCCAATTCTTTCGTGATCGCCTGCAGTTTCCGAATCCTGGCCGACTTTTCAATCCTGGCCCTCGCCCTCCTCCGCTCATACCCCGAAGGGACAGCACGAAGAAGTTTCTTGGCTTCCTCGGTCCAGGTGAGCCTCACTCCATCGAAGGCCTCCTCTTCCTCGAGGCCACCCTCTTCGCCTGCCAGGGCCTCGACGACTGTCTTGTCAATCGTCTGGAACTTCTCCGAGCCGGATCGGCAGACGGGGCACTGGACCGGTTTCACCTCGCGGGCGACGTGACCGCAGACCTCGCAGAGGAACGCAGAGATATCTGATGAGCGGATCCGCTCGACGGCCAGCTCGAGCGCCGCACGGCCGGCGGCCTCTGCCGTCCGCTTCGGCATGAAGATCTCCATGACCTGGTCGATCACCGAGGAGGTGACGACCGAGTGTCCTCGCTCCATGGCGAATCGCAGAACAGCGGTCCTGGCGATCCCTTTCACGAAGTCCGGCACCCGCTCCATCCGGGCAAGCGCCTCGTCGGTCCAGCTCACAGCCTCTTCCGCCTTTACATCGATCGGCGGATAGAACTTCCCGCTGATCAGCAAGACATGGCAGGGAGCCAGGCGAAGCAGGTTCTCGGCATTGCTGCCGATGTCCATGCTCTCGTCGCTGTGGACGCCGATCTTGCCAAGCACCAGGAGCCAGGGGTTTTCCTTCCTGATGTACTGGATGATCTTCTCGAACGCCTTCCCGTCAAGCAGGGTGATCCTGAGATCGACCCCGTCGTCCGCCGCCACGGTCCTGGCGACTTCCAGGTGCGATTGATAGATCCTCGCCAGCCCAGTGTCGATGATCTCTTCGTGCAGCTTCTCCTGCTCCTTGAACTTGAAGACCTTGGAGGCCTTCTCCGACAGGACACCCACGATGCTGTTGAACATCGCATAGTGCAGATATGGATCGTAGACCCCAACCGCTTCCACCTTTCGGCCCGTGGCGCGCCCGATGGCGATCGCCGACTTGAGCCCGGCAAACGACTGAGGGCTGCCGTCGATCCCGACGAGGATGCTGCCGCCGTTTTGCTCTGCCAGCGGTAAGACGTTCTTCGCCACCAGGACATCCGTGCTGACCCGTCGGACCACTCGTTCTGTGACGCTGCCTAGCAGGCTGTCCTTCACCGCGCCCAGGCCGAGGGCACCGATGACAACCAGGTCGTAGCCGCTCTTCCCGATGTCCTCAACCAGCGGCTGGAAGGTCCGTCCGTCGAACATCCTCCGCTCGAATACCACGCCTCGCTCCCGGCACTTCCGCTCCAC
>JBGQIR010000231.1:0-2898 GCA_041498535.1 Methylomirabilis sp. (SeqCode) | reverse complement strand
CGAGGACGATGGCGGTTGTCCCGACCTTCAGGTAGGTCGCGAACTCGGACATGTTCGAGTCGCCGACGATGACGTGCAGGCGCCGGTACTTCTCCTCGTCCGCGTGGGGCTCGTCGCGGGTGTTGATGATCCCGCGCGAGCTGGTGGTGGCGCCTGAGATCTCCTGGTAGATGTGCTGCGTCCGTTGGGAGATATAGTAATGGTTTCCCATCCGGGTCTTCAACACCTTGCCGGCCCCGGCGAAGGCCTGCCGGGTTACGAAGAAGGGGATCAACTGCTCGGCCAGCTTGTGAAAGTTGACCCCGCGCTGCACCAGGTAGTTCTCATGGCAGCCGTAGGTGTTCCCGACCGAGTCGGTATTGTTCTTGAAAATGTAAATGTCGCAGTAGATGCCGTTCTCGCGGAGCTTCTGTTCGGCGGCCAGGAGCAACTCTTCTACGATGCGCTCGCCAGCCTTGTCGTGGATGACCAGGTCCCGCGGGTTGTCGCATTCCGGGGTCGCGTACTCAGGGTGACAGCCGGTGTCTTGATACAGGCGCGCGCCGTTTTTTAAGAAGTCGTTTGTGCCACGCTGTCGCGAGACCACCTTCTCGAAAAGGTAGCCCAAGGCGCTCTCTACCGAGAGGTTCACGCGCCCGCCGACGGACGAGGAAATCAACCCATATTCGCTCTCCAACCCAAAAATACGCTGCTGCATTCCCATGACTCCGCATTGAAGAGCCCTCCAGCTCGCGGGAGGTTCTTCGATCCGAGCGGAACCCACTCTTCTTGGATTCGCGCGCCTTGACTCCCCCGCAAGCCGGGGAGATTGCGGCGCCCTGTGCAGATTGATCGTACAAGAAGGGGGGGATACCGGTCAACCCAATTCGATGGGGAGATCAGGAAACCGAGGGTGACTCGGTATCGGTGAGGTTCGCTTTCAGATCGTCGTGGGAGAGGCGACGGAACTTCCGGCCGGCCCGGCTGCGCTCGAGAACCGCCGCCTCCAGATTCTGCGGATTGACCTTCGCGCTGGTCGCGGCCTCCAGGGCGCGCGTCGCCAGGCGAACAGCACCCTTCAGGTCGAGCCCATCTTCGTACTTGTCCTTCAGATACAGCCTCAGCTCTTCAGCCTGTCCTCCGATGGCCGCAAACCCCTTCTCGTCGCCGATGCTTCCGTCGAAGGCGATCCGGTACAATTCGTTCTGCAGCCCTTCCTCGGCGACCTCCACCACGAGGATCTCCACCTCCAGCGGTTTCATCGCCTCGCTGAAGATGTTCCCGATGGTCTGGGAGTACGCGTTGGCGAGTGACTTGGCTGTCACGTCCTCCCGACCGTAGGCGTACCCCTTCAGATCCGCATATCGAATCCCCGCTTTGCGCAGGTTCTCGAACTCACTGTACTTCCCGGCGCCCGCGAAGGCGATCCGGTCGTAGATCTCGGAGATCTTGTTCAGCGAGGCGCTGGGATTCTCGGCCACTAGCAGCATTCCATTCACGTACTCCAAAACAATGATCGACTTTCCCTTGGCGATGCCCTTTCGGGCATACTCCGCCTTGTCCTGCATCATTTGCTCTGGCGAGACGTAGTATGGAAGCACCATTACCTCATCCCTCCGGCTTGGCTCTCCCCTTCCGGCCCCGAGCTGTTCGCGGCCCTCGCGCGGGCATCGACGATTGCCTGACAGACTTGGCGGATTCGATCCTCCTGTACGTCCTGCAGGCCAGCCATCACTGCGAGCTTGACGGTGGGAAACACCCCGCGGATGAAGTCTGGACCCCCGGTCCCGACATCCTCTTCCGCGGCGTCGATCAGCGCCTCAAGCGCAACCCTTATCGCATCGTCCTCTGCCATGTCGGCCCGAAAGAGCTTCTTCATGGCAGAACGGGCTTCCCTTCCGCCAGAGCCGGTGGCATAGTAGTCGGTTTCCTCATACCGTCCGCCCGTCAGGTCGTATTTAAAGATCTTTCCCTCACCGCGCCGAGGATCATACCCGACGAATATAGGGATCACCACGAGGCCCTGCATCGCCATCGGAAGGTTGGCCTTCACCATCTGGGACAACTTATTCGCCTTCCCCTCTAACGAGAGTGGAACCCCTTCCAGCTTCTCATAGTGTGCCAGCTCCACCTCGAAGAGCTTCGCCATTTCAACACATGGACCCGCGACACCGGCGATGGCGATGGCCGAGTGGTCATCGGTCTTAAAGACCTTCTCGATCCGCCGTGACGCAATCTGGAACTTTTCGGTCGCCTGGCGATCGCCTGCGATGGTCACTCCGTCCCGGTACTTCAGGGCCAGGATAGTGGTCCCATGGGGGGTCTCCTTGAGTTCTCTGGTCTCGGATTGAGGAAGCCCCTCCAGCGTGACCTGTAAATGAGGCAGCAGCTCCGGTTGACTCTGCCGGAGCAGGTCAAAGAAACTCGAGCCAGGATAGATGGAATCGAAGAAGGATTGCATGGACATCCCGAAAGAGGGGGCCTGGATCAAACCGCGATGTTCTCCAACAGCTCCGCGGCCGTCTCGGAGCGCTCCAGCACCTCGGCCACCAGCTTCTGCGTCCCCCTGGACGGATCGGTCATGGGAATCCGCTTCACCGCCAGGTCACCGACGTCGAAGATGACGGAACTCCAGCTTACCCCATAGACCTCGTTGGGATACTTTTGGAGGCACATCCCGCGGAAGTACGCCCTCGTGTCGGCCGGAGGGTTCTTTATGGCCGCAAGGATCTCCTCCTCGGTGACGATCCGCTCCATGTATCCCTGGCGCTCTAGGGTAAAGTAGAGCCCTTTGTCCCGGCGGAGATCATGGTACTGCAGGTCCATCATGAAGACGCGCTGGTCGTCGAAGGAGCAGCCCTTGCGGCTGATATAGGAGGTGATGAGCTCGCGCTTGATCACCCAGTCGAGCTCGCGGTT
>JBGQIR010000230.1:0-2916 GCA_041498535.1 Methylomirabilis sp. (SeqCode) | reverse complement strand
CCAGGGCGCTCAGGGCTGCAACGCCCAGCACACCAAAGACCATCCACTTATGTACATAACTCTGCCTCATCGGTCACGCTCCATTGGTCTCTTTGACTGGTATAGTAGCTGAGTCAATCTCAACGCCATGTTACGAGGAGGTTACATCTATGTTACATCCCTCGCCTTGATGATCACGCTCCCTCTTGACTCTCTGATCCGGTATCTCATGCTCCGCTCCTCCTGGCTACGAGTGAGCTGCCTTCCACTGCATCCTCTGGCGCCGGATACTGATGAGCACCGCCTGTTGCTCCAGATCGCATGTGATGCGTTCAATGATCCCGTCAATGGGGCTCAAGACAATCTGATCATCGAAATAGGGTGAGAGGCCCAAAAAGTCACCTCTCTTGACTTCCTTTCTGACGACGAATCGACTGTAGGAACCGAGATCGACCTTTAGCGTAATCAACACCCACACCTCCTTGAAGTTAATCCCGATGGTCGGATCCATCTTTTCGGTCTGTATGACGGGAGGACGACCTTCAATGAATCTCAGCCTCCTCATCCGGCATGCCAGATGGTTTCATATCCTCCAGGGACTTGGAGGACCGCCTGAGGCACATCACGTGCGTTCCGTTCCTGCAGGGTTTCCTCGCCAACGGCGGAATCAGTAGACTCGTCGGTGGCATGGCCCTCGATCCTGGCGATCCTTAATCTTCCAGACTTGACTAAGCGGCCCAGCCAATAAGCCGCGGAGCTATCGGACAGGTGGAAGTGGTGAGCTAGCTCGGCCGGTGTGGTGCATTCCCGCGCCAGCAGATAGCCCATGAACTCTTGTTCCCAGGCCTCTGGCCATCCGTCGATCATGAGGAAATCCCCCTTTCGCCGATCTAGCTTGCAGTCTGTGACCATCCCATTCTTGAGATCGGAGGATACCCTCCGAAGATGACGGAGGGATAAAGCTGACGTTACATGGATGTAAATTGTTGGGAAGGGTGGGAGTGGAACTTGGGACAGGAGGTAATCAGGGACCGCTCACGAATCGCTGCTGCGAGAGTGGCGAGAAGGAAGCGTCCGGGCTGATCAATGTGTGGTGGGAAGATTACCGGGGGTCAAAGACACTCCTGAACGGAATAACGGGGTTTCTCGACGCGAGATCACGGCGTGGACGTTTCGAGGTCGGCAACCCATTCGCGAATCCGGACGATGATCTGGTCGCGGACCCGCCGGAACGTCTCCAAGCGGTCCTGTTCCATACCGGTGGCCAGAGACGGGTCGTCGAAGCGCCAATGGAGGCGCGTCGTCCGCCCCGGAAACACTGGACAGCGCTCGCTGGCGCTGTCGCAGACCGTGATCACGTAGTCCCACGGCTGGCCAAGCAGCGCATCGATGGTTTTCGAAGTGTGCCCGCTCACATCGATCCCGACTTCGTGCATCGCCCTCTTGGCGAGGGGATGGACGCGTGTGGGCTCTGTACCTGCGCTTGCCACCTCGAAGCGGTCGCCAGCGCTGGCGCGAAGGAATCCCTCCGCCATCTGACTCCGGGCCGAGTTGTGAGTGCAAAGAAAAAGCACTCGCGGTCTGGTCATGTAGGCCCTCTCAGCGTGGGACGCTGAGGGTAGATCACTGGAAAGCATCCAGAAGGGATCCACAGCATAGCGACGCAGAGATCCTGCTGAACATGGTCAGGCCCGTCCGCCGATTGGCCGCCGGGCGGGTTCGACGACCGGGACTGCCACGGGCTCGGCAAACCAGTGGCGTGTGCGATTACAGACCGAGCAGACGGAGAGCATCACCGGTACCTCGACGAGGACGCCAACCACAGTGGCTAGTGTCGCGCCAGAGGTGAGGCCAAAGAGCGAGATGGCCGTGGCGACAGCCAGCTCAAAAAAGTTGCTGGCGCCGATCAGCGCCCCTGGCGCGGCGATCGAGTGAGGAACGCGGAGCCACCGCGCCAACCCGTACGCCAACCCCGAGTTGAAGTAGACCTGGAGGAGCAGTGGGATCGCAATAAGCACGATGTGCGAGAGCTTGCCCAGGATCACCTCCCCCTGGAAGGCGAAAATGATGACGAGGGTGGCCAGGAGGGCCACGATGGTGACTGGCTTGAGCCGCGCGAGGAAGACGCCCTCGAACCACGTCGGGCCATGGGTCCGGAGGAGCGTTGTGCGGGAGGCAACCCCGGCCACAAGAGGGATGACGATGTAGAGGAGGACCGAGTACAGCAGCACGTCGTACGGCACCGCGATGTTCGAGACGCCCAGGAGAAAGATCACGATCGGAGCAAAGGCGAAGAGCATGATGAGGTCGTTCAACGCCACCTGGACCAGTGTATAGGCCGGGTCGCCGTCAGTCAGATAGCTCCAGACGAAGACCATGGCCGTGCACGGGGCAGCCGCCAGGATGATGGTCCCAGCGAGGTACTGATCTCCGAGCGAGGGGCCGATGATCCCGGCAAAGAGGTGCTTGAAGAAGAGCCAGCCGAGGAAGGCCATGCTAAAAGGCTTTACCAACCAGTTCACGAACAGGACGATCAGGATTCCTTTCGGTTGCCGCCCGACGTCCTTGATGGCAGAGAAGTCGATCCGCAGCATCATCGGGTAGATCATCAGCCAGATCAGGACCGCGACAGGGAGGTTGACGTGACTCACCTCCATCCGGCTCAAGGTGCCCACCAGTCCGGGGCTGACCTTGCCGATGGCGACGCCCGTCACGATACAGAGCGCCACCCAGGCAGAGAGGTAGCGCTCGAAGACGTTCAGCCGCGTTGCAACTGGCGCGGTGGTCATGCAGCGGGCTTCTTTGCGCGCACGAAGGCGCTCATGAACGCGCCGTCCACCTGCGGCGCGATGGTATCAGCATCGAGGCCAGCTTCCGCGAGAAACTCTCGGGCGTCCTCAGTCCGGTAGACCCGCGTCGGCTCCAGGTCGATGGCCT
>JBGQIR010000229.1:0-2921 GCA_041498535.1 Methylomirabilis sp. (SeqCode) | reverse complement strand
GTCGGCGAGCAGGCAGCTCATTTTTAATTCCGTCGGCAAGCGGCCCCTTTCCGGTGCACCACGAGGCGCTCAGCGGTATCCGTATTCACCCCCCCAACCCCACCTTCTCCCTTCAGGCGAGAAGGATTGGATGAAAGGAAACCGTTGCGGGGCCGTATTGCAGATGAAGGGCTGAAGCCGCAGCCGTCGTCTTGTTGAAGAGCGACAGCAAGCCATCGACACCGTCTATCTTTGGTAAGTAATTGGTTATGAACCGTGAACCATGAACGCTGAACCCGTGCCCCATGGAGGAGCGAGAACGGTTCGTCCGAGGCACACTGGTGGGCACGCTCGGTACCGTTGCTGCCGGGCTCGCCGCCTTCGGATTCTTCAGGATGTGGGATTGGGCGCTGGGCTTCGCCTCCGGCGCCTTCGTGAGCCTCGTCAGCTTTCAGCTCATTGCCGCTTCCGTAGCCCGCTTTACGGATCCTTCCGTCTCCCGGCGACGTGGTCGGCGGAGCTGGTGGGGCTGGTCGCTAATCAGGCTGCTGGGGGCCGCAGCCATTCTCTTCCTCGTCGTTGCTTACCTTCCGGTTAACCTGATCGGATTGGCCCTGGGCCTTCTGGCCGTCCAGCTCGGAATGGGCGGCTACCTTTTCGCGCGCTCGTTGTCCCCGCAGAGCAGCAATGTCGGAACGGAGGATCGGAAGCCATGACGAAGGATCGCAGACAACTCATTGCAATGGCAGCCCTGTTCATCGGCGTGGCGGCCCTGTGGGCCTTCCCGTCCCTGGCCACGGAAGGGGCGAAGGGGGAGGAACAGCCGGGGATCATCAACCTGAACAGGACGCTGCTTCTCCAAGTGGTGAACTTCCTCATCTTGATCGTCCTTCTTTCCCGCTTCCTCTACAAGCCACTCACCCAGTTTTTGGCGACCCGGGCCGAAGGCATCAAGCGTTCCTTGGAGGAAGCCAAGGCAGCCAGAGAGGCCGCGGCCCAGGCACAGCAGGAGTACGAGGCGCGAATTGCCGCCACGCGAAGGGAGGCGGCCACGCTGCGGGAGGCGGCGGTCCGTGAGGTAGAAGAGGAGCGACAACGGCTCCTGAAGGCATCGCGCGACGAGGCCGCCCGCCTCGTGACAGACGCCAAGGCCCAGATCGAGCAGGAGGTGAAGAGGGCCAAGGCTGAGCTTCGCGAGGAGGTCGTTGGGCTCGCGCTGGGGGTCACGGAGCGACTGATCGCCCGGTCCCTCACGGCCGAAGACCAGCGCCGCCTTGCCGAACAAGTCGCTCAAGAGATAGGGAGCGGTCTGTGAGGGCGAGGGGGCTCTCTAGGCGATATGCCAAAGCGCTGGCGGATGTCGCAGCCGAGCGACAGGTGGTGGAGGAGGTCGGGCGGGATCTCAAGAGGATGGCAGAGATCTTCAGGGGGAATCGGGAGGTCGTCACCTTCTTTGCCAACCCAGCAGTCCCACTGGTTGACAAGCGGCGTGTGCTCCAGTCGCTGGCGGCGCGGGCCGAGGTCCAGCCGCTCAGCGCCAACTTTCTTGGCTTGATCCTGGAGAAGAGGCGGTTGCTCCACCTCGAGGAGATCGCCCTCGCGTACGAGGAGCTGGCCGATGAGCGGCTCAACCGCGGCAAGGCCACGGTGACTTCTGCCGCACCGCTGCCCGAGCCGATGCTGGAAGAGCTGAAGGTCCGGCTGCGGAGGGCGACCGGGAAGGAGATCTATCTGGAGGCGCGGGTTGATCCCGCCATCTTGGGCGGCCTTGTGGCGCAGGTCGGCAGCACCGTCTATGACGGCTCCCTCAGAACCCGACTCAGGCGGATGCGGGAGCAATTGCTAAAGGGGTAACGGCATGGCGCAGATCAGGGCGGAGGAGATCAGCGAGATCATCAAAAAGCAACTCGCCGGCTACGAGGCGGCCGTCGATGTCGCCGAGATCGGGACCGTCATCGAAACGGGTGATGGAATCGCTCGCATCTATGGCTTGGAGAAGGCGATGGCGGGCGAGCTGCTGGAGTTCCCTCACGAGGTCTTCGGCATGGTCCTGAACCTTGAGGAGGACAACGTCGGTGCGGTCCTGCTCGGTGAGGCCGAGGCCATCAAAGAGGGAGACCTGGTGAAGCGAACGGGCCGGATTGCCGCCGTGCCGGTCGGCGAGGCGCTGGTGGGGCGGGTGGTCAACGCCCTGGGCCACCCGATCGACGGCAAGGGGCCGATCGACACAAAAGAGTATCGACCCATCGAGCGATTCGCCCCCGGCGTTGTGGACCGGCGGCCGGTCAAGGAGGCGCTGCAGACGGGCATCAAGGCGATCGACGCCATGATCCCGATCGGCCGCGGCCAACGCGAACTGATCATTGGCGATCGCCAGACCGGCAAGACCGCGATTGCGGTGGATGCCATCATCAATCAAAAAGGCAAAGAGGTCTTCTGCATCTACGTCGCTATCGGGCAGAAGCGTTCCACGGTCGCTCAGGTCGTGAAGACGATGGAGGACAGTGGCGCCATGGCCTACACCACTGTGGTCGCGGCAACAGCTTCGGAGGCGGCCCCATTGCAGTACATCGCCCCCTATGGCGGCTGCGCCATGGGCGAGTTTTTCCGCGACTCTGGACGTCACGCCCTCTGCATCTACGATGACCTGTCCAAGCACGCCCAGGCCTATCGTCAACTGTCGCTGTTGCTGCGCAGGCCGCCGGGCAGGGAGGCCTACCCGGGCGATGTCTTCTACCTGCACTCACGCCTGCTGGAGCGAGCAGCCAAGCTGAACGACGAGCTGGGGGGCGGCTCGCTGACCGCGCTGCCGATCATCGAGACCCAGCTCGGCGACGTCTCGGCCTACATCCCGACCAACGTCATCTCCATCACTGACGGGCAGATCTACTTGGAGAACGACCTGTTCTTCGCCGGCATTCGGCCCGCCATCAATGTCGGGT
>JBGQIR010000228.1:0-2942 GCA_041498535.1 Methylomirabilis sp. (SeqCode) | reverse complement strand
GACCATCGCGAGGATCTCACCGCTGGATGGGTTGATGGCGACGAGCGTTTCGTTTCTGCTTCGGAACGACTCTTCTGCGATCCGTTGCAGCCGGCTGTCAAGAATGAGGTACAGGTTGAAACCAGACCGCGGCTCGACCCGCTGGACCAGCCGGATCACTTTGCCGCGGGCGTCCACCTCGATCTGTTCTCCACCGTCGATGCCTCGTATGAACGCGTCATACCGCCGCTCGATTCCCGCCTGTCCCATCGTCTCGCCCGGTCGGAAGTCTCGAAACTCCCTGGATTCCAACTGCGCATGGCTGACCTCGGTGACGTAGCCGAGCAGGGTGGCGGCCGCGCCACCCGTTGGATAGGCTCTCACCGGCCTGACTCGGAGGCCTACTCCGGGAAGATCGATTTTCTGCTCTTCGATGGCCATCACGGTTTGCTCATCAATTCCTTTGCGCAGCAGCGCCGGCTGCGCCGGCAGAGCCTGCCCCTGAGAGAGGCGTTGCGCCAACTCTTCCGGTGACACCTTGAGGATCTCGGCAAGGCGGCGCGCGGTCTCCTTGATGTCCGGTATGTCCTCCGGCGTCGCATAGAGGTCGAAAGACGCTCGGTTCTCCACCATAAGCTTCCCGTTCCGATCCAGAATGAGCCCTCGAGGGGCCTCGACCGGCCGGATGCGCAGGCGGTTATTGATCGACAGTAGGAGCAAACGTTCGCCTTCCAGAATCTGCAGGCCCCAGAGGCGGAGCAGCAGGATCAGGATTGCCCCGGAGATCAGGAAGGCCGCGACCTTGATCCGTTTCTGGAAAGGGGCGAACAGATTGGGGACCTCACGGTCCGCGTTCATCGGCCAAGCCTTCTGAGGGCCTTCGGCTTCGGCATGGCGAGGAACCCGGCTCCCAGGATTGTGGTGTAGATGGCTCCTGGCAGCACGGTCCAGAGAAGCGTGGAGGTCCAGGGACGAGGAACCTGGAAGAAGCGGAGGACAAGGAGGGTCGTGAGGCCGGAGACCAGTCCCGCGAGAAAGAGCAGCCCGAGTCGCCCTGTCAACTCGGCCGTCCTCACCTGTCGGCTCGTCTGGCTCACCAGGAAGCCGATCAGGCTCAATGTGAATGCGTTCAGGCCAAGGGGTGCGCCGGAGAGGGAGTCTTGGTACAACCCGACGAGGAAGCCCGCGGCCGTCGCCACCTCTGGCCCTGCGGAGAGGCTCAGCCCGAAGGTGAGCACCAGAAAGAGATCCGGCCGGATGCCGCCGATGGCCAGGCGAGGGACGACGGCCGACTGGAGCAGGCAGACGCCGAGGAGCGCAAGCAGGAAGGCGATCACGGCAGGCGCTCCCCGCTTCCCCAGGGCAGGTCGTTCGCGGGCGGCTGCTTCAGGACCAACACTTCCTCCAGACGGGAGAAGTTGGCAAGCGGCTGCACCCAGGTTTCTTGGAACAGGGCCCCGTTGGTAGGCCGGCTCGACCTGAGGACCCGGCCCAGAGGGATGCCTTTAGGAAAGACGCCGCCCATCCCCGATGTGACGACACGGTCTCCTATGACCACGTCGGCCATCAAGGGAAGGTACTTGATCTGGACGGTGCCCTCCTGGTTGCCCGCCGCGATCCCGGCAACGCGGCTTCGTTGGATGAGAACACCCACGGTGCTCTCCGGGTCGGTGACGAGCTGCACCCGGGCTGCAAGGGCTGTCACATCGACCACCCGCCCCACCAACCCTTCGGCGGTCACGACCGTCATGTGGCGCTGGATCCCCTCATTGGCCCCCCTGTCGATGAGAATCGTCCTGAACCAGTTTGTGGCATCCTTTCCAATGACCTTGGCGCTGACTGTCTCTGATCCCACCCGGTTCCTCAACTCCAGGAGGCCGATCAGGCGATAGGTTTCTAGTGCCATCTCTCGTAGCTCTCCAACCTGTGTGCGGAGCTGGCGGGTCTCCTCCTTCAAAAGTTGGTTATCCAGGCGGACCCGGCGGAGGTCGACATATTCGTTCCAGAGGGTGACGGTTGCGGCCTTGCCGACCGCGGCTATACGGAGGAATGGGGAAACAGATGTCAGGAGGAGATGCTTAGTAAGGTCAGCCAGGGCGCTCTGGCTGCGCACCTGCAGCGTCATGAGCACGAAGGACAGGAGCAGGGTGCTTGAGAGGATCAGCCCCCGCCGATATCGGAGCAGCAGCCGAGTCATGCCCGTCTCAAATGTGCACTTACTATCAGGAAGAGGTGGAGTCCTTGCCCCCTGGGCCGGAAGATCGGCCGGCCTTCAGGCGGACCCCGTTATGTCTCGAGACAGACGCTCTTGAGGAGGTCCAACTCATCCAGGACCTTTCCTAATCCGAGTACGACGCAGGAGAGCGGGTCTTCGGCCACTCGCACCTTGAGGTGCGTCTCATGAGAGATCAGAAAATCGAGGCCGTGAAGCAGCGCCCCACCGCCAGCCATGACGATCCCCTTATCCGCTATGTCGGCCGCTAGCTCAGGTGGTGTCCGCTCCAGGGCTGTTCTGACGGCGTCCACAATGGCATAGATCGGATCGTGGAGGGCCTCTCGGATGTCGCTGTCGCTGACCGTGATCGTCTTGGGGATGCCATCGACCAAATCGCGCCCCTTGACCTCTAACTTTCGCGGCTCGTCAAATGGGTACGCCGACCCGATCTGGATCTTGGTGCTTTCCCCGGTCCGCTCCCCCACAAGCAGGTTGTACTTTCGCTTCAAGTACTGGATGATCGCCTCATCCATCTCGTCCCCGGCAATCCGGACCGACTGGGCATAGACGATGCCGGCCAGGGAGATGACCGCCACCTCGGTCGTGCCTCCCCCGATGTCAACGATCATGCTGCCCGAGGGCTCCTGGACGGGGAGCCCGGCCCCAATCGCCGCGGCCATCGGCTCCTCGATCAGGTAGACCTCCCGCGCCCCGGCCTGCTCCGCAGCATCCCGGATGGCGCGTTTCT
>JBGQIR010000227.1:0-2957 GCA_041498535.1 Methylomirabilis sp. (SeqCode) | reverse complement strand
GAATAGCCTCCCGGATGTTAGCGAGAGCCTCTTCCTCCGTTTTGCCCTGCGACCAACACCCCGGCAAGCCGGGGCAAGAGACACTAAAGCCCTCTTCCGACTCCCTCAAGACGACCTTGTACTTCACGGGCTATTCCTCCTGCTCCTCATCCTACCACGGGAGCCCTTGTTAGGCTAACTATCGAGCATGCTGGTCAGCATATCCTGGTTCTCGAGCTTCTCGCGACTGCGGCGATTCTCTCGGGTTTTCGAGGACTTGTCAAGGTTCTCCGGACCCCGCCGTGGCCGACAACTACTGGTCAGCAGAATCCGATGAGGCCTGCGACGGGCCGGGCGCTAAGGTCATTGCGTCTGCCGTAGTCCTGCTGGCGCTTGACTCCTCGCATCGGACACCTCCTCCATCGTTAGGTGTGGGTGTCCACTTTATTGGGGGAGGTACTGGGCCCGCTGCACGCGCTTAGGCCGCTCGCACTAAGTCTCCACTTCTGGAGTCCCGACATCCGACTTACCCCCCCCGACCTCCCTCCGTGCTTTGAGAGCTAGCGCCTCGTACCGGGTCCGGAATTGGTCCAGTGTCTCCTCCTCCAGTTCCTCCAGATCAAGAAGTGCATTATGCGCGCCCTTTGTCGCACGAATCAGCTCATCCAGTTTTATCTGGATGGCCTCCGTATCACGATTTTGGGTATTCTGGATCAAGAACACCATTAGGAATGTGACGATGGTCGTTGCTGTGTTTATCACCAACTGCCAGGTATCGCTGAAGTGAAAGATTGGGCCTGTCACCACCCATGCGAGAACCACCGCCACCGCAATAGTAAAACTAAGCGGCCGTGCCGTGAAACGGGACGCCCATTTTGCGAAGTGCGAAAACCAGCTAGTCCGTCTCATAGTAATAGCACCCTCGGATGTTACTCAGCGCCTAACGCCCTGCCTCTCAGCCGCGGGCGGCAGGGCGTCGCGCGGTCCGTGTAGGGCATCCGTCGGCTGCAGCGGCACGTTAGGCCGGAAGCGTCACCGGCGCGTTTCCCGCCACAGCATCACCGCAAGCCCTGCCGCGATCACAAACGCGATCCCGCTCAACCAGACCGGAACAGTGGCTCCGTTGGCGGTAATCTCCCAGCCCAAGATGAAGCGGAGCAATTGCATCACGGCGATTAGCGCGAAGACCACAACCGCGATGGTAGTGAAAGGCTTCATGTTTCGTCTCCGTTCTTCTAGAGCAAGTTAAGTTGCGAGCTGTCCTTGGCTGAAAGAGGCTAACTCTTGAGTATGCTGGTCAGCATCATCCGATGAGGGCCGCGACGGACCGGACGCCAAGGTCAATGCGTCTGCCGGACTGCGGACGGTGCCGCAATCGAGACAGCGGGACACGGCCCCTGAACGCACGGCGAAGGAACCTCGTCAGTGTCCTCGACTCTCGATCGGGATCATGATGTGGGCGTAGGGGGTGTCGGGCCACATGATCCACGGCCCGCCGTTCCGGTGATCCTTGGAAATCCCCTTGAGCAGCGCCTTGTCCGGGATCAGGACCATCACGTGCGCTCCGACGTGGTCAACCCAGTCGTCGGGCGTCGTGGGCGTGGTGGCATAGGGATCGGTGTTGCTCACCGGGGTATCGCCCATCATCATGTAGGCGAACCCGATTTGCTTGTATGTGGGCGGCTCCTTCTTGACATACGCCTTCAGGAAGTCGAGCCACGGTTCGTTGACACACCACGGATCGGTGCCCGGTGTATCCGGGTTGTCGGGCAGACAGGTCCAGCCATTCGTGCCCTTCCGGAGCACCTTGAAGTTCCAGTCAATGATGGTCGCCTGCGCCGAAATCGAGGCGGGGGCGGCACTCATCGCACTTGCAATCGGGTCTTCGGCAGCTCCGGCTCCGCTGGAATACAGCAGCGCCAGAACCACCAGGATCCCCATAGGTCGCTTCATTTGAACCTCCTCTTGGGTGTTACGTCTGATGGTCGCCCTCAGATCTCACTACACCAAACCGTTCGAGGGCCTCACTTCCTATCCATTGGTCATGTGTGCCCAGTCTAGCACATCCGGAAATCCGGAGAAGCGTGGTGATTCACAGCTCGCCGGACTTGCCGGCCGCATGGTCATGAAGAGCACGGTCGGCCAGGGCGTCGAGTTTCCCGGCCTTTACGTCCGCCTCGAACTGGCGATCCCATGCCTCAGCGTCGAACACGGCGAACCATTGTCGGAACCTTGCAAGCTCCTCAGGCGAGAGCCCCTGCACATGACGCTCGATCTCCTCCAGTTTCCCCATTCGAAACCTCTTTCTGCGACTCAACGTATCAGTGCTTGCGTCTGTTGTCGGCCAACGTGCCGTATAACCGGCCGCCGGAAGCGCGCAGCACTGGAGGCGGTCCGTGTTGATACGGGGGTTCGACCCTCCGCTTCCCGATTTACGCCTTCGCCGCAGCTCGTTTCCCGCCACCTGGCAATTTCGTCAATTGGATCACCAACCGGAGCGCCTCGTTTACGGCTTCCTCGGTCGGAAATGCCTTGGCAACATCGGGGGCTAACAGGACGAGGTTCGTCCCTTCCCGATAGCGGTCGGCATACTTCCCCTGGACGCCATTCCGGAGCAGTCGGGCAAGATCATATTCGGGCCGGAGCTCGTCAACCTTTTCGCCTTTTGATTTCGCTCTCATAGGCCTCCCGCTCCGCGCGAGTCAGTTCGCGCGCATTGATGATACGGATTCGATCGCCCCGCTCTGTATGGGCCACCATCAGGAACCGGCCGCCGCCTGACGTGCCGATGGTGATGTATCAGTCTTCGTCTTCGGAGTGATCAGGGTCGTAGATGGTTATGCCTAAGGGATCCCGAAGGACCGTGGTGGCCTCATGAAATGAGACGCCATGCTTCCGCAGATTCGTCTTGGCTTTTGATGGGTCCCATTCGAAGTCGATCATGGTGCCCCACTGCTGTGCCTCTTATGGGGTGAACT
>JBGQIR010000226.1:0-2991 GCA_041498535.1 Methylomirabilis sp. (SeqCode) | reverse complement strand
TCTTTACCGACAGACTTCGCTGGTTCGAGGGGGCCCTTCGACCTGGCTCAGGACAGGCTCTCTACAGGGACGAGGAGGAGAGAGTTCGCCCATGAGTGGCCCGAGCGGCGAGATGACGGCGATCCTGGCCACCGACTGCGGCAGTACAACCACCAAGGCGATCCTGATCGAGAAGGTCGGCGGCGAGTACCGACAGACCTTTCGAGGCGAGGCCCCGACCACCGTCGAGGCCCCATTCGACGATGTGACGCGCGGTGTTCTGAACGCCATCCAGGAGGTCGAGGAGCTGTCGGGGCGGAGGATCCTGGAGGGGGAGAAAATCCTGACCCCCGCCGAAGGCGGTCGCGGGGTTGATATCTACGTGTCCACGAGCAGTGCTGGCGGCGGCCTCCAAATGATGGTGGCGGGCGTTGTGATGGCCATGACGGCCGAGAGCGCTCAGCGGTGCGCCCTTGGGGCCGGCGCCATCGTTATGGATGTCCTTGCCAGTAATGATGGCCGAGCTGCGCATGAAAAGATCGAGCGGATCCGGCAACTGCGGCCCGATATGATCCTGCTGTCGGGCGGGACCGATAGTGGAACAATCTCGCACGTCGTAGAACTGGCGGAGTACATCCGGGCGGCTGATCCGAAGCCCCGTCTTGGCGGAAGCTTCAAGCTGCCGGTCATCTTTGCTGGCAACAAAGATGCCCGTGGCCGGATCCAGGACATCCTAGGAGACCGAACCGCGCTCGTCATTACCGATAACATCCGCCCCGTCCTGGAGCGGGAGAACCTCGCCCCGGCTCGCCGCAAGATCCATGAGCTGTTCCTCGAGCATGTCATGGCACAGGCGCCGGGGTATGGGGTGCTGATTGGCTGGACCGGAGCGCCGATCATGCCGACGCCCGCCGCTGTGGGTCTCATCATGGAACAAGCGGCGAGGCAGCAGAAGTTGAACCTGCTTGGCGTAGACATCGGGGGCGCCACGACCGATGTCTTCTCGGTCGTGGATGGGCAGTTCACCCGGACGGTCAGCGCCAACCTCGGGATGAGCTACAGTATCAGCAATGTCCTGACCGAGGCCGGCCTCGAGAAGATCCAGCGGTGGCTTGCATTGTCGCTGCCGGAACAGGACATGCGAAACCGGATCAAGAATAAGATGATTCGTCCCACCACGATCCCCCAAACGCAGCAGGATCTGGCCCTGGAGCAGGCGGTAGCCCGCGAGGCGCTTCGGCTTGCTCTGGAGCAGCACAAGGCGCTCGCGGTTGGCCTGAAAGGCGTCCAGCAGGAACGGACCATCGCGGATGCCTTCGAACAGGAGGAAGGCGGCAAGAGTCTGATCGACCTGTACCGGATCGACCTGATCATCGGTAGCGGCGGGATCCTCTCCCACGCGCCGCGCCGGGTCCAGGCAATGATGATGATGATCGACGCCTACCAGCCATTGGGACTTACGCGGCTGGCGGTGGACAGTATCTTCATGATGCCGCATTTGGGAGTGCTGTCACAGGTCAATGAGCGGGCCGCCACCGAGGTCTTCCTGAAAGATTGTCTGATCCCGCTCGGAAGCTGCCTTGCTGCAGAGGGGCAGGCGAAGCCCGGTGAGCCATGCTTCGCGTATACCATTCGGTTCGCGGACGGTCGAGAAGAGAAAGGGCGCCTCTGCTTCGGGGAACTCCTTCGCATGGAGCTTGGAGCAGGGGCAGTGGCCGACCTTCAAGCCGAGCCGTCGAGAAGCTTTGACTTGGGCGCCGGCAAGGGAAGAGCGGTGTCGCTGAAGGTGGAAGGCGGCGTCGTCGGCCTGATCCTGGATGCCAGGGGGCGACCGCTGAGCCTGCCTAAGGATCCCTCGGAGCGGGCGGCGCAACTGCACGCCTGGGCGAAGGCCGTCAACCTCTATCCCGAATAGGGTTCCAAGTTCCAGGTGCTAAGTTCCAAGTTGAAAACCTGGAACCCGGGACTTGGAACATTAAGGTCATCCATGGCTCACTCGTATACGCCAGGATTGCGTGTCACGCCGAGAACTGTGGTTCGGAAGCGGCGGATCCTGCCGATCCCAGGTCAGGTGCTTGTAAGAGAGGGACAGGCCGTCACCGCAGGCACGGTCATCGCCCAGACCGATCTCCCGGGCAAAGTACACACGGTCAACGTCGTGAACCTCCTGGGGATCGTGCCGGAGGAGATCCGGCGGTACATGTTGAAACGGGAGGGCGATACGCTTCAGGCAGGCGAGCCGATTGCTGAAAACCGGCCATTCATCAAATGGCTGAAGACGCGGGTTCCCGCTCCTATCACCGGGACGGTAGAGAGTGTCTCCGAGGTAACCGGGCAAGTCTTCCTGAGGGAGCCGCCCAAGCCCTTGGCGCTTTTGGCCTATCTGGACGGCCATGTGGTTGAGACCTTTCCTGGTCAGGGGGCCTCAGTGGAGACGGTGTGCAGCCTCGTCCAAGGTATTTTCGGTGTCGGCGGCGAGGCGGTTGGAACGATCGCGGTGGCGGTGGCCGACCCTGAGGAGGTTCTCACGCCGGAGCGTATAGCCGAGTCCCATCGGGGAACGATCCTGATTGGCGGCTCGCTCATCGGCCGCGATGGCTTTGCCAGGGCAAAGCACGTTGGCGTCTGCGCTATTGTCGTCGGTGGAATACACGACCTCGACCTGAAAGAGCTTCTCGGACGTGACCTCGGTGTCGCCATTACTGGGACTGAGCAGGTCGGCTTCACCCTGATCATTACCGAAGGGTTTGGCCGAATCGCCATGGCAAAGAGGACCTTCGATCTCCTAGCTTCCAAGGTCGGCAGGCGCGCATCCTGTTCAGGGGCGACGCAGATCCGGGCCGGCGTCATCAGGCCGGAGGTAATTATCCCTTTGGCAGGGGGTTCAGAGTTCAGAGATCAGAGTTCAGAGAAGGAGATGTCGTCGGTCGGAGGTGGGTTGAAGGTCGGCGATCAGATCCGAATCATTCGGGAGCCGCACTTTGGCCGGATCTGCAGAGTGTCCGATCTTCC
>JBGQIR010000225.1:0-2991 GCA_041498535.1 Methylomirabilis sp. (SeqCode) | reverse complement strand
TTGAGTTCGACCAGCCCCAGCCGGCCGACCAGGTCTTCGAGGACCACGGCGTCAAGGTCCTGGTCGACCCGAAGAGCTACCTCTACCTGGTCGGCACCGAGATCGACTACATCGACGGCCTGCAGGGGGCCGGCTTCAGCCTGAAGAACCCCAACGCGAAGGGCGGCTGCGGCTGCGGGTCGTCCTTCACGGCGTAGAGGCCGACTCCAGCCCTGCAGCTTCTACGGCTTCGGCAACGCCCGGCTCGACCTATTCGGGACGAGCGAGGTGGCAAGCCGGTACGCAGAAAGCTCGCATCCGTCAGGCAACATCTCTACAGGACAGGCGCACGGGCCAGATGCATGAGGGGCTCCTGAGGGGCTCGGCCCATGCTCCGCGACTCGACCCTTGCGACACACTGCCCTGCCGCCAGTATACTCCAGATTCACCCTGATTGCAGACACAGGGTAAGCGGCTCAGGTGCGCTTTGTCGTGATGGGCGACCACATTAGTTTAACGAAGAGGGAGAAAAACGATGGCTTACGAGGCAAAGAATTATGACCAGTTGCTGGGAACGGAAGGATTCAGTGACCAGCTCCTGAAGAATCATTTTACGCTCTATCAGGGTTATGTCACCAATACGAATAAGCTGGCCGATGCTCTGAGCCAGATGCTCAAAGATGGCAAGGTGGGGACTCCAGAATATGCCGAGCTCAAGCGAAGATTTGGATGGGAATACAATGGCATGCGATTGCATGAGTACTATTTCGGAAACATGGTGAAAAAGGGGAAGGCCCTCGATCCCGCATCCGGGTTGCATGAAAGGCTGACGCCAGACTTCGGCTCGTACGAGAATTGGCAGAAGGATTTCAAGGCGTCGGGGGCTCTGAGAGGCATCGGGTGGGTTGTCTTATACCTCGACCCGATCGCGAATAGAACGTTCAATATCTGGATCAACGA
Source organism: Methylomirabilis sp. (SeqCode) (assembly GCA_041498535.1). GTDB lineage: Bacteria > Methylomirabilota > Methylomirabilia > Methylomirabilales > Methylomirabilaceae > Methylomirabilis. The sequence continues at coordinate 2,052 of JBGQIR010000225.1, read as the reverse complement.
GCATGATGTGGGCCACCTTGCTGGCGGAATCCCTCTGTTGATCATGGATGTGTTCGAGCATGCGTTCATGATCGACTATGGGCTGAAACGAGCTGACTACATCGAGGCCTTCTTCAGAGCAATAGATTGGTCTCAGGTGACACACAGATATACCAACGCGCCCAAAGTCACCCTCTAGTGCCGTTCCAACTTGATGTCCCAAATTTGAGCGGGGTGTTGTACGGCAACGGTCGTGCCAGCGCGCAACAAGATAGTCGCCTGAAATAGTTGGAACGGTACTAATCATTCCCTGTCCCTCCGTGTTTTGCCTCTCGCTCATCCAGGCCTGGTGCGAGGTAGAGGAACATGAGCCTGTATTGGGACGACGCCTATGAGATCGCGCAAGCCCTGATTCAGGCGCATCCTGAGGAGGATCCGGGGGACGTCCCGTTCACCACACTTCATAAGTGGGTAACAGAGCTCCCGGATTTCGGCGATGACCCCGACGGCGTCACGGAAGCCAAGTTGGAAGCGATCCAGATGGCATGGTTCGAGGAGGTGAAGGGCTAGTGCCGTTCCAACTACTTACGCCAACATCGTGAGGCTAGGGAAAGCGATAGTTCTTAGCACGACCCCGGTCGGTGATTAGCTGCAACAAGTTGGAACGGCACCAGCACCGACCCCGCTCGTGCAGTATGGGATTCCCGCTCGCTGCTTTCACCATTTTTCGTTGACCCCCCTCTGACCCCTTGCTACTCTCAGACCAAGATGCCGCGCACCATGCCCGTCCGTTCGTACACGACGCTCCAGGGGATTCTGGAGCGGATCACGTATGTTAACGAGGAGAACCACTACGTGGTGGCCAGGCTGCAGGTGCCTGGGCAGCGAGAGCTGACCACCATTGTGGGGAACCTTCCATCCGTCACACCAGGCGAGACCCTCAAGCTCACCGGAGAATGGACCCTCCATAGCAAGTACGGCGAACAGTTTAAGGTGGAGGCGTTTGAGACCATCGTCCCCGCCACGGTAGCCGGAATCGAGAAATATCTCGGCTCCGGCCTGATCAAAGGGATCGGCCCGGTCTTCGCCAGAAGGCTAGTGGAGGCCTTTGGCACCGAGACGTTGAGCATCATCGAAGGAGAGCCTTCGCGCCTGCTCACGGTTGATGGGATCGGCCAGGTCCGCTTCCAGCGGATCCGGGCAGCCTGGGAGGAGCAGAAGGAGATCCGGGATGTGATGATTTTCCTCCAGGGGCACGGCGTGTCATCGGCCTATGCGGCCAAGATCTTCAAGACCTACGGGAAATCCTCGATCGCGGTGGTCCAGGAGAACCCCTACCAGTTGGCCCGGGACATCTACGGGATCGGGTTCAAGACTGCGGACCGAATCGCGCAGGCCATCGGGATCGAGAAGGATTCCCCGCTCCGGGCTGAGGCCGGCGTCATCCACGTCCTGAACGAGCTGGCCGAGGAGGGGCATGTGTATTACCCCTCTGATCGGCTTGTGAAAGAGAGCATCGCCATCCTGGAGGTGGAGCCTGCAGTGGCGGCCCAGGCGATCGAGCGGCTCCGACAAGAGGAGCGGATCATCTGCGAGGAAGGGCCGGAGGGAATCGCCATCTATCTGGCGTCGCTTCATGCCGCAGAGGAAGGGGTCGCCCGGCGGCTGCTGGCGCTTGCCGAAGGCGGAACTATGCCTGCGGACATTGACGTCGAACGGGCCATCCTCTGGGCGGAGCAGGCCAGCAGGCTTCGCCTGGCGGAAGAGCAGAAGGAGGCGATTCGTCAGGCCCTCCAGCAGACACTCTTGATCATCACCGGCGGTCCCGGGACCGGCAAGACGACCATCTTGAAGTGCATCATCCAGATCTTGGAGAAGAAACAGCGCCGAATTCTTCTCTGCTCGCCGACGGGGCGGGCGGCGAAACGGATGAGTGAAGCGGCCGGCCGGGAGGCCAAGACGGTCCATCGACTCCTCGAGTTCAGCCCCAAGGACGGCCGGTTCAAGCGCGACCAACATCGGCCCCTGGAGTGTGATCTCGTGATTGTGGACGAGGCCTCGATGCTTGACGTC
>JBGQIR010000224.1:0-2993 GCA_041498535.1 Methylomirabilis sp. (SeqCode) | reverse complement strand
CTATCAGGAAATGCACAGGAGGCCATCCGTCATTTCTCCTTTGCTGAGAAAGGTTTTGACTCACCGCGTCTTCGACAAGATCTCGCGGGATGCTACGTGACTGTCGGGCGTTCGGATCAGGCCGAGAGGGAATATGTGAATGGGATCGCCACATATCCCGGTCACGCGGGTCTCCATGCCGGCTACGGTGCTTTCTTGGCGAGGACGGGTCGCTACGACGACGCGCTCACCAACCTCCTTCGGGCGCGCGATCTCGCTCCTCGTTATCCCGACACCTATCACTATATGGGTCACCTGTTCTACGGCAGACACCAACCCGAACAAGCCATGGTCGCATTGAAAGACTTTCTGGAGTATGCCTCTCCCGGTGATCCAAGACGGTCTATTGACTCGCGGCTTCTTCACGCCTTACAAGGTGGCGAGCGGGTCAAGCAGAGTTCGGAAGCTCCTTGACGCCGCTCCATTGCTAGTGATAGCGTACTACCGATCCGACCGGTCAGTTCCATGGCGGGGTGAAGCCTGATGTTTGCCATCACCATTAAAGATTTGTGTAAGGAGTATCGAGTCGGCTTCTTGCGGAAGCGGGTCCGGGTCTTATCTGACCTCAGCTTGAACGTGGGTGAAGGCGAGGTCTTCGGATACCTTGGGCCGAATGGGGCGGGGAAGACCACCACGCTGAAGCTCCTTATGGACCTGCTCCGGCCGACGTCAGGCGAGGTCAGGATCCTCGGACAGCCCGCTGGCGACGTGCGGACGAAACAGCAGGTCGGGTTCCTGCCGGAACAGCCAAATTTTTACGAATACCTGACGGGCAGAGAGCTCCTGAGTTTTTACGGCCAGCTTCTCGGTCTTCGCCGGTCCGATCGGCGCGAGAGGATTGCCACCCTGGCCCGTGAGCTCCGGATCGATGCGGCGCTGGATCTCCCGCTGCGGAAATACTCGAAGGGGATGCTCCAGCGGATCGGCCTGGCGCAAGCCCTGCTAAACGATCCGAAACTGATCCTGCTTGACGAGCCGATGTCCGGCCTGGACCCGATCGGGCGGCGGGAGGTGCGGGACCTTCTCCTCAGGCTCAAATCGGAAGGCCGAACGGTCTTCTTTAGCTCCCACATCATTCCCGATGTGGAGGTCGTGTGCGACCGGGTGGGGATCCTGGTCGGCGGTCGCCTCGTCGCTCGGGGGCCTCTCGATGAGATGCTCGAGGCCCGGATTACCTCGATCGAGGTCACCGTGTCCCGGGTCCCGCCGGAACTCCTGGAAGAGCTTGACCATCTGTTCATGACACGGCCCGTCACGAAGGGTGAAAGGTTGCTCCTGACGGCGAAAGACGAGGATGCGCTCGCCGCGCTGCTCCCTCGCCTGCTCGAACACAAGGCGGTCATTCATGCGATTGTCCCCCAACGGGAGAGCCTGGAGGAGTATTTCATCCGGCATGTCCAGCCGCGAGACGCGTTATGAAAGTCGCAGCCATTGCCCTGAATACCTTCAAGGAAGCTGTCCGTGACAGGATCCTCTACGCCATCCTGGTCTTTGCCCTGGTGATGCTGGCGGGCTCCACGATTCTGGTCACGATCAGCGTGGGCGGGGAGACGAAGATCATCAAAGATCTGGGGCTCGCCTGCATGTCGATCTTCGGCGCCCTGATCGCGATCTTCCTCGGGATCGGGCTCGTCTCCAAGGAGATCGACAAGCGGACTGTGTATACGATCATCTCGAAGCCGATCGACCGGTATCAGTTCATCCTGGGAAAGTATCTCGGGCTGGTCCTCACCCTCCTGGCGAACGTTGGGGTCATGGCCCTCGGCCTCATCGGATTGGCCTATCTCGGGGAAGGGATCTCGAGCCCGCGCCTCCTGCTCGCCGTTCTCTTCGTCTTCCTTGAGCTCATGCTGGTCACCGCCCTTGCGCTTCTCTTCTCCACATTCTCCTCGCCGGCGCTCAGCGCGATTTTCACCCTCTGCCTGTATGTCGCCGGACATCTCAGCGCCGACCTGCGGCTCTTTGCGGCTCGCTTCGGGGGCGCGGCGACCAAGCTTTCGGCTGAGACGCTCTACTTTCTCCTGCCGAATCTCTCGCGCTTGAATTTCAAAGACCAGACGATTCGCAGCCTCGGGACCGAAGGAGGGACCACGGCACTGTCGTTCTCTTATGCGATCTTCTACATCGCGCTGCTGGTCCTGGCGGCCATGGCGATCTTCGAGCGGCGTGATTTTAAATGAAGCGGGACGGCCTTACCATCCCTTTTCTCCTCGTGGCCTCTCTCCTCGGGGCGGTCCTGGTGGCAACACGGCTTGATGGCCGAGGGCCTCTCGCCACGGCGGGAGAGGAGTCGTTGTACCTCCCTGATGCCAGGTATCTCAAACCGATCCTGCTTGGGTTTGACGGGGTTGCGGCCGATCTGCTCTGGATTCGGACCGTCCAGTATTTCGGGACCCATCTGGAGACCGACAGGAGGTTCCCGCAGCTCGCAAAGGCCCTGGACCTGACGACCTCTTTAGACCCGCACTTCCTCGAGCCATACCGGTTGGGGGGGCTTTACCTGCTTTATTTTGCGCGACAACCTGAGGCTGCTGTCTCGCTCCTCGAAAAGGGCGCGGCGGCGAACCCCGATCGTTGGGAACTTCCCCATGATCTCGGTCGCTATTACTATTTGGAGGCTCGTGACTATCCTCGGGCCCTTCGATGGTGGGAGCGTGCCGCCAAGCTGCCGACTCGGCCAGAGTTTCTACCCAGATTCGTTGCCAGGCTCTATGCCCAGACGGGGCATGCGGAAATGGCGATTGAGTTATGGTCGGAACTCTACCGGACAGCACAGAACGACTTTGTAAGATCGCTCGCCCTCCAAGAGATGAACCGGCTCAAGGCGGGTCAGGTACAGGCCCGGTAGCGTCGTGCGCGTTGAAGAGGGGATCGTCAGCGCCCTTGTCGGTCTGGTCATCGGCAGTTTCCTGAACGTCTGCATCCATCGCCTGCCCAAGGGGGAGAGCATTATT
>JBGQIR010000223.1:0-3061 GCA_041498535.1 Methylomirabilis sp. (SeqCode) | reverse complement strand
CCTGACGGTTCGCTCGGCTGCTTGCCGGCCGATCGCTTCCGGCGACTCCAGGTCTTTCAGGTGGCGGGTGAACGAGTACCAGTAATCGCGCTGCATCGCTCCGTTCGATAGCGCGATCGGTGTCACCGCCAGGCTGAAGGTCGTGCCGCGGTACTCGCCCACGAAGCCCTGGCTGCTCCCGTAGATGATTCGATAGAGGTTGCTGGAGAAATCCGCCCCCTCGGAGTTGGTGATCCTGCTGTCGTAGGCCAGGGCCGCAGCTTCGGCTTCTTTGGCTTGGGTGATCCGCTCCTTGACGGTGAGGGTCTCACCTTCCGGGTCGTACAGATCAAGCTCTGGGAACCTCTTGGCGAGCTCCTCTGGCGAAGGGAGACCCGAGAACTCATCGTGGGCGGTTGCCTTTGCCAGGACGACTGTATCCTCCACCAACCGATCAAGCGACTCCCTGGAGAGATCCGAAGTAGAGCTGGTGGCCGACCGTTTGCCGAAGAATAGTCGCAACCTAAGGCCAACTTCCTTGGCGCTGCGGATCGTTTCCACCTCGCCGAACTTGACCTGGACCGTGACCAACTCATTCTGCACCAGGGCTAGGTCGGCCTCGGTGGCACCTTTTCGCTTCGCCTCCTGCAAGACCTCCTCGGCGATCCTCTGGCTAATCATTGGAGATAGATCTCCCCTTTGGTTAGGCTCTGTGTCCCGCCCACGGTAAGCCCCTCGACCTTGATGGTCGGCAAGCCCACCCCGACCGGGACCATCTGACCGTCCTTGCCGCAGGTTCCGATCCCCTCGTCCAGCTTCAGGTCGTTTCCCACCATGGTGACTCTGGTCAGGACCTCTGGGCCGTGTCCGATCAGCGTCGCCCCCTTGACCGGTCGGGTGATCTTCCCGTCCTCGATCAGGTAGGCCTCGCTTGCCGAGAAGACGAACTTGCCGCTGGTGATGTCCACCTGGCCTCCGCCGAAGGTCACGGCGTACAGCCCCCGCTTGACGGACGCGATGATCTCCTCCGGCATCGAGTCGCCAGGGAGCATGAAGGTATTGGTCATGCGGGGCATCGGCTGGAAGGCATAGCTCTCTCGCCGGCCGTTGCTGGTGGGCTTCATCCCCATGAGGCGCGCATTCAGCCGATCCTGCATGTATCCTCGCAGGATCCCGCGTTCGATCAGGATGGTGCGCCCGGTCGGCGTGCCCTCGTCGTCCATATTGAGAGAGCCTCGGCGGAAAGGTATCGTGCCGTCGTCCACCACGGTGACAAGTTCGGAGGCCACCCGCTGCCCGATCCGATCAGTGAAGGCCGAGGTCTTCTTCCGATTGAAATCGCCCTCGAGGCCGTGGCCGATCGCCTCGTGCAGCAGGACCCCTGGCCATCCGGGGCCGAGAACCACGTCCATGGTCCCGGCCGGGGCGTGGGCCGCACCGAGGTTGACGATGGCCAGGCGGGCGGCCTCCCTTGCGTAGCGGTCGAACCGGCCGTCTTCCAAGAAGAAGTCGAACTCGACCCGGCCACCCCCTCCGCAGGTTCCCATCTGGCGGTTATCACCTTCTTGGGCGATGCAGGTGATGTTCAGGCGGGAGAGGGGCTGGATGTCTCCGATCATGACGCCGGCCGAGGTCGCGACCAGGACGATCTTGTACTCGCTGGCAAATGAACCCATCACCTGGACGATCCGGGGGTCCACCTTCCTGGCGATGGCGTCGATGCGCTGGAGCAGATCGATCTTCTTCTCCACCGGGATTTCAATCGGCGGGATGCGGACCGGGTAGAGGTCGTGAGGAGGAGGGCCACCAACCCTGACGGGCGGAGGATTCCCGGCGCCAGCCCGCTCGGCGATCCCCTTGGCGCGAGAGCCAGCCAGCTCAAGATTCTCAACGCTGATCTCGTCGGAGAAGGCATAGCCGGTCTTCTCTCCAGCCAGGGCTCGGACTCCCGCCCCCTGACTGATATTTTTCGATGCCCGCTTGATCATCCCCTCCTCAAGCGAGAGGGCTTCGCTGATCCGGTACTCGAAATAGAGGTCGGCATAATCGATCTGCGTGCCGAGGGCGGCTCCCAACCCCCGTTCAAGGTGCCGCTCGGTCAGGCCGAACTTCTCGAGGAAAAACCGCTCAGGTCTGACTAGTTGTGTCGTCATCTATAACCCTCACCCGCACCTCTCCCTCAAGGGAGAGAGATGAAAGGGGAACAAATCAGTTGAAATCGATCCCGCACCTCACTACACTACGACCGATGCCACGCTCCAACAATCACTTTCCGGACGCCGCCATCAGGCGCAAATTCCAGCAGCGACTGCTGCGCTGGTACGCGCGCCATCGGCGCGACCTTCCCTGGCGGAAGACCTCCGATCCCTACAAGATCTTGGTCTCGGAGGTAATGCTTCAACAGACCCAGGTCGATCGGGTCATACCCAAGTATAAGGAGTTTCTCCGGAAGTATCCCTCGATCGAAGAGCTTGCCAGCGCGTCGGTTCGTGATGTCGAGGCCGTCTGGCGGCCCCTCGGGTATAACATCCGACCGGTCCGCCTTCATGCCATAGCCCAGGAGGCGATTCGTCGGCACGGCGGCAAGATCCCCGACTCGCTTGAGGAGCTTCAGGCCCTCAAGGGAATCGGCCGTTACACCGCCGGCGCGGTGATGAGCTTCGCCTTTCGCAAGGATGCCCCTATCCTCGACACCAACGTCATGCGCCTGCTGCACCGTGTCTTCCTGGGCCCCGGCAGCTCGAAGCGCTCCAGAACGGCGAACCGTCTCTGGGACCTCTCGGCCGCCTTGATCCCCAGAGGAAAGGGGTACGACTTCAACCAGGCCATGATGGATTTTGGCGCGCTCATTTGCACCGCTCGGAAGCCCAACTGCCCGGTCTGCCCGATGCAACGGATCTGCGTCTCCTATCCATGGGAGCCCCCGAGGGGTTCTCGCAGGCGGACAGGCCAATCGAAACGTTCCGATCGGGAAGGGAACAGGTAGTGCGAGAGCGCGCACCAACAGTCGAGGTGGCGGCCGGCCTGATCATCAGGGACGGAAATATCCTGATTGCCCAGCGCCGGAGTAACGCCCATCTGG
>JBGQIR010000222.1:0-3155 GCA_041498535.1 Methylomirabilis sp. (SeqCode) | reverse complement strand
GCCGTCTTCGACGCCTTTGCGGAACTCAACCCCGTGCGACGTGTTTTCGCCGACGACCGCGATCTTGAGCGGTTTCGGCAATTTGCCGGCGTCCTGCTGGAGCGCCATCCATTTCATCAGCGTCGCCGAGCATCTGGAGACGTCGGCGATCAGCCCGAAGATGTATTTCATACCTCGCGCGTAGATATCGCCCCCTGCCCCCCCGCCATTCACGTATGGAATCTTATACTTTTCCGCCACCACCGTGTTCGCCTGTATGAGGGGCGTGGCGTACCCACCCAAGAAGAAGTGGACCTTGTCGGCGGATGCCAGTTTTTCGTACATCTGCACGGAGGTCGTCGGATCGCTCTTGTCGTCGTAAATGATGAACGTGACGGGGATCTTCTTGCCGAACTCTTTGACCATGATTCCGCCGCCGGCATTGACCTCCTTCAGGGCGAGTTCATAGGCCTTCTTGAAGAATCCGCCCTCGCGCGATTGGGCCCCGGTGAGGGGGAGCGCGGTGCCGATTACGATGTGGCTTGGCGGCGGGGCATCCGCGGCGTACGCCATTGGGCTCACCACACCAACGAGCAACGCGGCAATGCTCAATGCTACGTTTCGCATCATTCGCCTCCTTGATGAGTGTGCTAACATCCTGAGGTGAGGGCAATAATGGCATAGGACTCACGATTAGGCTAGCACAGAATTGGCGCAAGGGAAATAAGGTCGCTGAGGCGCCAGGGGCCCAAGTCGGGCGGGTCTGACAAGCCGCACAAAGGGGGTAACACTCCGTCGCCCTCACCCCGCTGCGGAATCACGCACCCCACGTGCTTCCGGCCGTCCGCCTTACGTGGTGCAAGATTGAGCTTGACGTCCGCGCGGGCACTGTGATTTTCTGCTCCGTGGCACTCCTTCTTTCATAAAAGGGGATTTGTGAATGCCGAAGCGGGCTGGATTCGGGATCGAAAAGCTGAATAAAATGTTGGGTGGGGGACTTTTCCCTGGTTCGTTGACCGTCGTCTACGGGGCGACCGGGGTCGGAAAGACCCAACTGGGGCTCACCTTCGCGGCCAATGGAGAGCAGTGTGAGGGACAGCGTGGGATCGTCTTCGATATGACGGCCCGCGGCGACTCCCAACGCCACGATGAATACGCGAGGAGACTCTTTGGCTGGGAGCTTCAGGCCTGGGACCACGTGGTCCACCCCGGCCAGGAGAACCCCTTCCCGCCGGCCTCAGCCGTTCAAGTGATGCGCTATTGCCACGAGTTCGACTACGGAGGACGTCTTGCCGAGTACCAGGTGAACAAGCCTGAGGGCCGGGAGTTTCGGTTCGAGTGGTTGGCCGCCTACTCGCGGCGGTGGAAGCGGGTCCTCCCCTTTTTCTATTTTCATTTTGCCCAAGGGGTGAGAAGGGTCGTCGTGGACGGGGTGGACCCCACTCAGGCCCCCCATGAGTCGATCCAGCTCCATCTCTTCGAAGAGGTCTACCGGAAGATCATCCACCAGGATTCGGAAACCCTTGGGATGGAGATCCTGATTCCGGTCTGGAAGCACCGGGACTTCATCGAGCAGCGGCTGTACGATCACAAACAGGTGACGACGCTCCTCCTGGTCACGACAGAGGAGAATCTGTTGGACGACCTGATCGCCAGGAAGGTGGGAGAGGGGGATATCGGGGCATCGGCCAACACCGCCATTCTCATGGGGAAGCGGATGGTGGAAGGGAGGGTCGGCCGTGCCCTCTATGTCGCTAAGCACCGGGGGAGCGCGTGCAGCGAGGAGATCGCCGAGTACACCATCACCGACCAAGGCATCGTCTTCCCCTGACCCAGAGGTTCCCTATTGCGAACCTGTAGGGGCGCTGCTTGCTGCGCCCTCTTTGGGTAGGGCAACCTTCCTTCCCTCGCGATACCATCTGCGCCTTTTTAGGAGGGGTCGTGCCCTCGAAAGGCTTAGTTTCGCTTGACGACCGCGTTCGCTCGTGAGTATTATAGTGACATCACTACATTTGGACCGGGGGGAACATGCGAATCGGACTGCGTGAGGCAAACCAGCAGTTTTCGAAAGCGATAAAGGCGGTCAAGGCTGGGGAAGAAGTCGTATTGACCGAGCGGGGGAAGCCTGTTGCCGTGATCAGGCTGTTGGAGAAATCGGAACGAGGTGAGCCGGCGGTCCGACACCTGGAGGCTGCAGGCCTCTTGCAGCCCGCTTCCAAGCGGCGGCCCCTGCCTCCCTGCTTCCCCCGGCCCCTGAAAGGTCCGCCCCTTATCCAGACACTCCGTGAAGAACGGGACGAATCCTGATGCCCGCTCCCTGGGCGTACTGTGACACCAGTGTGCTCCTGAAACGGTACATCCGCGAGAAGGGCTCGGCCCAGGCGCGAGCGCTTCTCCGCCGGTATCGGTTCCTCTCATCCGCCATCGCTCCGGTCGAGGCGATGTCGGCCCTTTGTCGTCGGCGGGCTTCAGGTGACTTGGCCGAGGGTGACTTTCACATCATCCTGTCCCGCTTTCGGAAAGATCGTGCCTACTGGGAACTCATCGTTGTGAGTCCTCTCGTCCTCGCTCGCGCTGAGGAGTTTATCCAGACGACGGCGTTGAAGACGCTTGATGCTCTCCATCTCGGCTCAGCTCTCGCGTTCCAGGCGATGTCAGGCATCCGGATTCCGTTTCTCACAGCGGATACACGACAGCAGGACGCGGCGAGTGGGCTAGACCTCGATGTCGTATGGGTTGAGTCAACTGCTGGATAACGACCCAGAAAGGAGGCACCCATGAAGCGAACGGCGTTGATGCTCGGCATGACCCTGTTAGTAGGGATTTACCTGGGCGTGATCGGGGGGCAGATCCTGCACGCCCAGCCGGACGGAATGTTCCGCTGCTTCACTCCCGGCCCGCCGGCGCGCTGCCCGACGTGCCCTCCTGAGGCGGCCCTGGCGGGCGGCAACGGGAACGACGAGCGCTGGCAACTCGACGTGGGGAGGCCGGTCAGCCGGTTGGTCGCCGCCGACCTGGACGGCGACGGTCGGATGGAGGTGCTCTTCGGCAGCGATGACGGCACATTGCACGCCCTCGGCGAGCGCGACGGCAAGCCGCGGATGCTTTGGTCCCTGGTGCTGGGCCGGCGCGTCGGCGAGCCGGTCCTGGCCGACCTCGACGGCGACGGCCGGCTG
>JBGQIR010000221.1:0-3156 GCA_041498535.1 Methylomirabilis sp. (SeqCode) | reverse complement strand
CGAAAGCGTTCGTCTTCCCCTCTAGGGCCGATGACGGGATGAGAGCCGAGGCCCTCCTGGCCGAGGCAGGGGTCGGGCCCGGTGACCCGGTCATCGCCCTGAACCCCCGCGCTCGATGGCGAACGAAACTCTGGGAGGAGGAGCGGTTCGCGCGCCTGGGGGAGATATTAGGGGGGCGTTGCGGGGCCAGGATCCTTGTGATCGGATCCTCATCGGATCTTCCGTTGGCCAACCATCTTGCTGCCCGCATGAATCCAGCCCCGTTTGTGGCGGCAGGCCGGACGGACCTGACACTCCTGATCGCCCTCCTGAAGCGCATCGACCTCCTCGTGACTGTCGATTCCGGCCCCATGCACCTTGCAGCGGCAGTGGGAACCCCTCTCGTCGCGCTCTTTGGCCCAACCGATCCACGTCTGAACGGTCCGTACGGAAGCGACGGCGCTGTTCTCCGTGTCCCTCTTCCTTGCAGCCCATGCTTGAAGCGTCGATGCCAGATCAGGGACGATCGTCTGTGTATGCGCTCGATCTCTGAAGAGGAGGTGGCAGCCGCGGCCTCGGCTATCCTCGCCACACGAAAACGATGTCGGACAAGCCGCGTTCTCTCGTAACTGGGGCTGCAGGTTTTATCGGCTCCCATCTGTGCGAGAGGCTGCTCGATGAGGGGCATGAGGTCATTGGCCTCGACGGCTTTATCGATTTCTACTCGCGTTCACTGAAGGAGGCCAACCTCGCTAATCTCCTTCCGCGTCCCCGGTTCCGATTTATTGAAGCCGATCTGCTCGAGGCCGACCTGGCCGGCCTCCTCGACGGGATTGAGTTCGTCTTCCATCAGGCAGGGCAGCCCGGTGTTCGGGGAAGTTGGGGCGAGCGGTTTGACGAATATCTGAGGAACAATATTCTTGCCACCCAGCGGCTCCTCGAAGCGGCGAAGGCCCACCTCGGAAGGATTCGCCGTGTGGTCTACGCATCCTCATCCTCAGTGTACGGCGCCGTCTCAATCCTCCCCCTGTGTGAGGACGTCGTCCCGCGACCGTTTTCACCCTACGGGGTCACAAAGCTCGCGGCGGAACAGCTCTGCCTTCTCTATCATCTGAACTACGGCCTCCCGGTCGTCGCCTTGCGGTATTTCACCGTCTACGGTCCGCGCCAGCGTCCCGATATGGCGTTTCAACGATTCATTCACGCGATCCTTACCGGAGAGGAAGTGGTCATTTACGGCGATGGCGAGCAAACGCGTGATTTCACCTACATCTCGGATGGGGTGGAGGCGAACCTCTTGGCCTTGAGGCCGGAGGCGGAGGGTGGAACATTCAATATAGGGGGTGGCGCGAGGATCACGATTAACGACGCCTTATCGCTGCTGGAGCGGCTCGTCGGTCAACCTATCCGTCGCCGTCTTATCCTGGCCCAGAAGGGCGATGTGCGTCACACCTTCGCTGATGTGACCCTGGCTGGCCGCGTACTGGGGTACCGGCCACGGGTGACCCTTGAGGATGGCCTAGCCAGACAGCTCAAGTGGGTTCGTCTCAGCTCGAGCTCCAGTCGGGGGTTCTGACAGGTCCTCGGAGGCTCACCATGATTCGACGGGCAGCGGTGGCCGGGTCCTTCTATGGGGGCAGTCGAGAGCGACTGAGGGTACAGGCCGCCGATCTGATTACGGGAGACGGAACGAGGGCACGTGCCATCGGGGCCGTCGTCCCCCACGCGGGCTATATCTACTCTGGGAAGGTCGCTGGAGCGGTCTATGCCCGCCTGGCCTTTCCAGACGTGTTCGTCATCCTGGGACCGAACCATACCGGCTTGGGGGCAGGCGTGGCGATCATGACCTATGGGGCATGGGAGACTCCCTTAGGACAGGTCCCCATCAACACCGACCTTGCAAGGGCAATTCAGAGGAATTCGCAGATCATCGAGGAGGATCATCTGGGTCACCTGCGCGAGCACTCCATCGAGGTTCAGTTGCCTCTGCTTCAGGCGTTTGGCATTCCCTTTTCCTTCGTGCCGATCTGCCTCTTCAGCAGCGAATTTGCGGCATGCCGGGATGTTGGGTTGGCCATCGCCGAGGCGGTCGCGCAGTCGGATCGATCTGCGCTCGTGGTCGCCTCGAGCGATATGAGTCATTACATCGATCACGCGCAAGCCAAGCTGAAGGATCAACAGGCGATCGATGCCATTGTTGCGTTGGATCCCGAACGCCTGCATCGAGTCGTAAAGAGGGAGAGGATTACGATGTGTGGATTTCATCCGACCACCGCTATGCTGGTAGCGGCACGAGAGCTTGGGGCCAGTTCTGCCGAACTGGCGGGCTACGCCACCTCGGGCGATGTCACCAAAGATTATACAAGCGTGGTTGGGTATGCGGGCCTGATTATCAGATGAGTCGGGCCGATGCCTTGTGGCGAACATTTTCCTTGACACACCTTGCTTGGGCCGATTATTGTTCTCGGGGGTTCGTGTGGCGCAGCGGCGGGGGTGGCCATGGCAAGAGGGGTATGCCCGGCTAACGATGGGTGAAACCAGACCGATCGACCATAGGCAAGCTGATCGTCCAAAAGATGCTGTCCTCCACCTACGGCGCTGGATTCTCGCCGGTATCGTCTACCCCGCCCTGGTCCTGTGCCAGCTACCGGATGCCGCAGAAGCCGTCCCTCTCGCGTACGTGACGAACGCTGGGTCGGGAAGTGTGTCCGTCATTAATACCGCAACCAATACGGTGGCAACCACCATCGCGGTTGGGTTAACGCCAGAGCAGATCGCCATTACCCCAAATGGGCTCTTCGCCTACGTTTCCAACTCCGGTTCCAACACCGTCTCCGTCATCGCGACCTTCAACAATACGGTTACCGCCACGGTCCCGGTGGGATCCGGCCCCGTCGGCGTCGCCATCACCCCGAACGGCGCCTTCGCCTACGTCACAAACTCCGGCTCCAACACCGTCTCGGTCATCGACACGGCCACCAAGGCCGTGGTTGGCCTCCCGATCTCGGTGGGCTCCGGCCCCGCCGGCGTCGCCATCACCCCGAACGGGGCCTTCTTGTACGTGGCCAACTTCGGCTCCACGAGCGTGTCCGTCATCGACTCGGCCTCCCAGGCCGTGGTCGGCCTCCCGTTCTCGGTGGGATCCGGTCCCGCCGGCGTCGCCATCACCCCGAACGG
>JBGQIR010000220.1:0-3189 GCA_041498535.1 Methylomirabilis sp. (SeqCode) | reverse complement strand
CGATAGCAAGAGCGGCCGGCAACCTCGATCAGTTTCTCTCCTGCTGAGGGGGCATCGGTATCCCACCCTGGGGCGCCCACCGCCTTAAGATAGGCGGCAAGCCCTTCGTCATTGATCGCTGGCCGGGCCAGGAGAAAGACCTGTGGGTCAACTCGCTTCACCTTGTTCTCCTCTCGTGCCGAAAGCAAAGCTGTATCCGGTGAGCCCATTTTGCTGACGCTGGCCTCTCACCGTCAAGGAACATTCTCGAGCAGTCGTTGGAAACGTTCAGTGCTTGGCATGCCCACCTGAGCCCTCAAGGCCAAGGAGCCGAGTTGCGTTCTCTGAAAGGATCTTCGCGGCGGCCTCGCCGGGGAGTTCGAGGGTGGCGAACTCCTCGAGAAGGTCAGCGGGGGAGAACATCGGGACGTCGGTGCCGAAGAGGAACTGGCTGGACAGTCGCCCCTTCATGTCGCGCAACACCTCGGGCGGCAGGTAACGGTAACGCCAGCCGGAGATGTCGATGAAGATGTTCGTCTTGTGAAGGCCCATCGCGAGGGTCTCCAGGTGCCACGGCCAGCCGACATGCGCCAGCACGATCGGCATCTCCGGGAAGGCGGCAGCGGCCCGGTCCAGCAGAATCGGCCGGGCGAGATCGATCCGCAGCCCCTGTCCCCCAGGGCAACCGGCACCGAGCCCGCTCGTCCCGGTGTGGGTGATGACGGCCAGCCTGGCGCCAGCAGCAGCCTCGAATATGCGCATGGCTAGGTCGCTCGATGGATCGAACCCCTGCATGGTCGGGTGCAGCTTCAGCCACAACAAGCCGAGATCGGGGAGTCGCCGCACCCGCAGGGCCGCGTCGGGCCTATGGGGATCGACGGAGCCGAAGCCAACGAAGCGGCCCGGGAACCGTTTGACGAGGCCAGCGACGAGCTCGTTGGAAAGAGGGGGGCATCCGGTAAAGGTCTCGGCGTCCCAAGCGAGGAGGACCCCCATCATGTCGAGCTTCTCGTACTCGGCCGCGAGGTCCTCCATTGGCCGGGCCGTCACCCGCTTGCGGAAGTATCGCTCGGCTGAGGCGAGATATGGCCCGAGAGCGCCCTCGAGCCACTCAGGCACAGGCAGGTGGACGTGCATATCGATGGTGGGCATGAGTACACCTTTCGGATTCCTTGATAGCGTTCTTTCGCCCCCCTGTCAAGAAACAAGTCGGGTTTGCTGTTGACAGTGCCCGGGGGCTCTACTAGTATAACTATTGTCACAATGTTTGGCATATTGAATAGGTCAAATTCTGTTGTAACCAGCTTGGCGTGTCCTTCAACGCCGTGTGGAAATAAGAACAGAACAACAATGATTGACCTGATTATTGACGGTGCACAGGTACAGGTCCCCGCCGGGACTTCAATCCTCGAAGCTGTCCTCCGAATGGGTCGCGAGATCCCTCACTTCTGCTATCATCCGAAGCTCCCGGTGGTGGGGAGCTGCCGGATGTGCCAGGTGGAGGTACAGGGAGCCCCAAAACTCGTCATTTCATGCGCCACTCCAGTTGCTGAAGGGATGGAGGTCTTGACGGCTTCCGAACGAGCGACGAAAGCCAGGAAGGCGGTCCTCGAGTTTCTCTTGCTCAACCATCCGCTGGATTGTCCCATCTGCGACAAAGGCGGGGAGTGCCCGCTTCAGGATTACACGTTCAAATACGGGCCGGGTGAAAGCCGGTTCGTCGAGCAGAAGGTTCATCGGATCAAACATCAACCGATCGGTCCGTTCGTCATCTTCGATGCGGAACGGTGCATCCTGTGCAGTCGCTGTGTCCGTTTCTGCCACGATATCGTCGGGACATCCGAGCTCGGCGTGTTCAGCCGAGGCGACCGCTCGGTAATCGGGCTGTTTCCGGGCCAGAGTCTGGATAACAAGTACTCCGGGAATGTCATTGACCTCTGTCCTGTCGGGGCGCTGACCAGCCGGGATTACCGCTTCAAGTCAAGGCCATGGGATCTGGTCACGCAGGTCCCGTCGGTGTGCGGTCTGTGCAGTGCCGGATGCAACATCGTCGTGGATGTGCGGCACAAGGAACAGGGGCAACAGCTCCTCCGGATCCGACCAAGGATCAACGATGACGTCAATGGGTACTGGATCTGCGACGAGGGCCGGTTTGAGTTCCATTTCGCTCAGGACTCAGGACGGATCGCGGAGCCATTGATCCGACGGGATGGCGAGCTCCAGCCGGTTCGCTGGGGCGAGGCGATCGATCAACTTGCGGATTCCCTGTCACGGATCCTCCGCGACCGGGGACCAGGGGCCATTGGAGTGATCGCCTCGTCGCGGCTGACCAACGAAGAGGGGTTCCTTGTCCGACAACTTTTCGGGAAATCGCTGGGCATCCCGAACATCGACTATCGGGTGAGGCGATCTTCTGAGCCGGGAGGCGATACTCCCGAAGACCACCTGCTTCGCCGGATCGACAAATATCCCAACTCGGTCGGGATGCGAACGCTCGGGCTTGTTCCGGCCGAGGGAGGGATGGCGACAAGGGAGATGCTGACCGCAGCGGCTGAGGGTCGGCTGGCCGCCCTGATCGTATTTGAGGAGGATCTCGTGGGTGCGCTGTCGGGAGAGCTGGCTGCTGGCGAGGCCCTCAAGAAGTTGGACTTCCTTGTTGCTTACGACGTGTTCTTGACGGCGACGGCGAAATTGGCTCACATTGTCCTGCCCGCAATGAGCTTTTATGAGAAGGAAGGGACGTTCACGAATTTCAGCGGGCGGGTTCAGCGGGTGATGCCTGCGCTGGAACCCTTTGGTCAGACAATCCCTCTTACGGAACTTCTCCAGTGTTTCGCGCTTCGGCTGGGACTTCCCCTGACGGGCGGAACCCCCGAAGAGGTGTGGAATGACGTCGCGCGGTCGGTACCGGCATATGCGGGAGCGACGTACGAGACCATCGGCGATCTGGGAGAGCAATTGCCGGCTACACCGGTGGCAAGCTAGCGTGTAAGCGATCAGCGATCAACTTTCAGCGATCGGTTAGGGGCGTTGCTGATGGCTGATAGCTGAGCGCTCACATGGGAAGGAGACCACGTATGGGGTTGCTCCACGGCAAATTCGAACCCAACATCTTCACCACCACGGCCGACTGGCTCTTCAACTGGGCCCGCAAGTCCTCCCCCTGGCCGATGACCTTCGGGCTCGCCTGCTGCGCGATCGAGATGATGG
>JBGQIR010000219.1:0-3220 GCA_041498535.1 Methylomirabilis sp. (SeqCode) | reverse complement strand
GTGGTGCACCGGAAAGGGACCGCTTGCCGACGGAATTAAAAATGAGCTGCCTGCTCGCCGACAGCGAACCGGACAGCTCCCTGCTTCGTGAAAAGCGGCTCAAGCTTGCCCGATAGGTGCAGGTTTGTCAAGCCTTTTTTGGCTCGCGGTCACCCTCAAATCGCGCCCACACGAGGCTGCTGGGCGTCCAAGTGAGAGAGCACATCGCCCAAGATCGCATCGGGGTCAACCCCCTCCGCCTCGCCCTCGAAGGAGAGGATCAAGCGGTGGCGGAGAGCGGGCCCGGCGATCCTCCTGACGTCCTCGAAGGCGGCGTTGAACCGGCCGTCCAGGAGCGCATTGACCTTCCCCGTCAAGGCCAACGCCTGTGCCCCTCTGGGACTCGAGCCCTACCGAACAAACCGCCGGACCTTCTCAAGCGCACCGAGGTAATCCGGGTGTGTCGAGAGAACCAGGCGGGATTTGACGGCAGAGGCCAGATGTGCACATGACGAACATGGGGAGTGGTACAACAACCGGCGGCGGGGCGCTCCCGAGCCGCTCTTTCGGGGCGAGACGATGATCGAGGAGGCGCGCAACCGACGAGGGGGGTAGCGGGGCCAGAAGGCCATAGACGGCGCCCGATATTGCCGCGACGAGAAGTGCCAGAAGATAGAGCCCGAACGGGAGCGGGACCAAGCTCCTCAGGAGGAGCCAAGGGCCCAGAATCAGGTGGGCGAGGAGGGCAAAGCGGGCTCCGCGAGCCCCGTAAGCACAATCTCGGAGTCGTCCTGTCTTGCCGGAAGGGCTCGGCCATCGTCACTCAACGCTCGTCCCTATCGGGCGACTGTAGCGCCGCCCACCAGCAGGTCAGGCTCCGATGCATCGTAAAACACAGCGGCTTGGCCCGGCGCCGGCAATCGCTGCGGCTCCTTCCATCGGACCCGGATGCGACCGTCGTGCAGGGGGATGAGGTCGGCCGACGCGGCAGCTTGCCGATAGCGGACCATCACCTGGGCCGGGCGTTGTTCGGTCAGGCAGTTCCAGGCCACGAAGTTCGCATTCTCAGCCTCAAATTCATGGCACAGCAGCTCATCCGCTTTCCCCACGACGACCTCGTTGGCGCTCGCGTCCAGCCGGACGACATAGAACGGGCCGTCCCCGCCGATCCCGAGACCGTTGCGCTGCCCCACGGTATAGAGTGCCAGCCCCTGGTGCTGGCCGAGGTTCCTCCCCGCGCTGTCCTTGATGGCGCCAGGCCGCAAGCGGTCCCCGTATCGCTCGCGCAAAAAGCTCCGGTAATCCCCGGCGACGAAACAGATCTCCTGGCTGTCGGGCTTCGTGGCCACCTTCAGCCCCAGGGCGGTGGCGCGCTCCCTGACCTGTTGCTTGGTCATCTCTCCAATCGGAAAGCCAGTCCGCGCCAGTTGCGCTTGCGTGAGAAGGTACAGGAAATAGCTCTGATCCTTCTTCGGGTCGCGGGCGCGGCGGAGGCGATACCGACCGGCGCTGCCGTCATAGTCGATCCGGGCGTAATGCCCGGTGGCCACGAACTCGGCTTCCAGCCCCAAGGCCAGGCGGAGGAGGGACCCGAACTTGACCCGTCCGTTACAGAGGACACACGGATTGGGCGTCAGCCCGCTCAGATAGGCCCTCGAGAACTCCTCGATCACCTCGCGACCGAACTCCTGCTCGTAATTCAGCACATAGTGCGGGATTCCGAGCTGGTCGGCCACAAGCCTTGCGTCTTCGACATCCCTTGCAGAGCAGCAGCTATCGAAGCGCTCCAGGTCGTTGCTTGCACGCCTTGTGGGCAAAAGCCGAAGGGTGATCCCGACCGCCTCATATCCTTGCTCCACAAGGAGGGCGGCGGCCAGGGAGCTGTCTACCCCGCCGCTCATCGCCACCACGACCCGCCGTCTGGACTTCACAGGAATGGCCCGCCTATCCGTATGCCAAGGCCGGCGCCGGGCGGCCTGAGGCCGCCGCAGCGCGGATGCGCTCAACCAGTCCCGGCAGGAGATCGAGTGCGCACTCGATTTCCGCCTCCGTCGTTCCCGCGCCCAAGGAGAACCGAAGGCCTCCCCCGTCGATGTCGGGCCTTCGCCCCATCGCCTGCAGCACGTGCGAGGGCTCAAGTGACCCCGAGGTGCAGGCAGCGCCGGCAGAGACCGCAATCCCTTCCAGGTCCAGCGCAAGGATCAGCGATTCCTCGCCAGCCCCTCGAAACGAGATGTTGGAGGTGTTGGGCAACCGCCGGTCCGTATGGCCGTTCCGCTGCGCCCCCTCGATTCGCCCAAGAATTCCCGCCTCAAGGCGGTCTCTGAGCCGCCTCAGGCGGTCGGCCTCGACGTCCATCGATCCCACGGATAGTTCCGCAGCCCTCGCCAGGCCAATGGCCGCCGCCACATTCTCCGTCCCGGCCCGCCGGCCGCGCTCTTGCTGCCCCCCGTGCAGATGCGGCACCATCCTTGTTCTGGGTCGGACGTAGAGCGCCGCGATCCCCTTCGGCCCATGGATCTTGTGGCCCGAAAGCGACAGCAGGTCTACTCCCAGCGCCTCCACGTCGATCGGAAGGCGCCCAAAGGCCTGGACCGCGTCGGTGTGAAAGACGATCCCCCGCTGCCGGGCGAGCTGTCCGATCTCCGCGATCGGGAAGATGACACCGGTCTCGTTATTCGCATGCATCAGGGAGATCAGAATCGTATCTGGGCGGAGCGATCGCTGGACGCTCTCGGGATCGATCAACCCCTCGCTGTCAACCGGTAAGTACGTCACCTCGAAGCCCTGCTCCTCCAGCGACCGGCAGGTGTTGAGCACCGCATGATGTTCCACCGCCGAGGTCAGGATGTGTCGCCCGCGCGGGCGGCCGGCCCAGGCGGCGCCCTTGATGGCCAGATTGTCCGCCTCGGTCCCGCTTGAGACGAAGACGATGCTCTCCTTCTCCCGTGCCCCAACCGCCGAGGCGACGACTTGGCGCGCCTCCTCCAGGGCCCGCTTGGCCTCCCGCCCCCAGCCATGGATGGAGTTGGCGTTGCCGAACCGCGCGCCCAGGTACGGCATCATGGCCTCCAGGGCCTCTGGCCGCATCGGGGTCGTCGCATTATGGTCGAGATAGATCTTCACCGTGACCTCAATCCAGGGGGTTCATAGTTCAGCGTTCGTAGTTCATTGACAGTCGCAGAAGGCATCAGTAAAGCGGCCCCCTTACTATGAGCTCTGAACCGTGAACTATGAACTG
>JBGQIR010000218.1:0-3236 GCA_041498535.1 Methylomirabilis sp. (SeqCode) | reverse complement strand
GACGCGTTTCATCGCACGGTGGCCGAACAAGGAATCTGGGTGAAATGGGGTTGACAGTAGAATAATGGCATGGTATAAGTAAGCAATCACTTACCATCATGGAGCGAAGATTGAGCGATAAGCTTACGGCCGAGGAGAGGCGCCGCCGAATCCTGGATGCAGGCCTCGAGTGCTTTTCTCAAAAAGGGTTCCGTGGAACCACGACGAAGGAGATCGCCGAGGCTGCCGGGTGTAGCGAGGCGACGATCTTCCAGCACTTCGCCTCGAAAGCGGTGCTGTATGGAGCTGTGCTCGAGGCCAAGACTGAGGTTGAGGAGATCCTGGCAAAGGCTGCAGACGCCGCTGCCCGGAAGGACGATGCGGGCGTGCTTCGGGCCATCGGGATTGGTTACCTGACGCGTACAGAGCACGATTCCTCTTTGATGCGACTCTTCATCTATAGCGCCTTGGAAGGGAACGAACGCGCGGGAAGGTTCTTCCGATCCAGAGTCACGAAGGTCCACGAGTTCTTGAGCAGCTACCTCCAGAAGCGCATCACCGAGGGGGTGTTCCGCCCTGTGGACCCCTTAGTCACCGCGCGTGCGTTCGTGGGCATGGTGGTGTATTATCTCCTCCTTCACGAGATTTTTGGTGTGAAACGTCCCCCTGACATCTCGTCCGAGCAGGTCATTGACACCTTTGTGACCCTTTTTCTCGAGGGGATCACTGAGCGGGGAGGATCTGGACAAGAAGTAAGAAAAGCGTCCACCCCCTCACCCGCGCCTCTCCACCACCGGGGGAGAGGAGGAAGGTGAGAGGGGCGCCAGTGGCTCATGAGGTATTGCAGTGGTGGAAACCATGAGGAGGGCAGATGCTGTCCAGATACTTTGACGGGGTGCTAGTGTCGTCCAGCTCGCATCGAACATCCCCGCCTCGCTTCTTGCTGCGACTGGCGAGAGTGGGCATCCTGATGGGTCTGCTCTCAGGGATGGCCGCCCTGTCTGCATGCTCCGATAAAGCATCAGGCAAGGCCACGGTGACAAATGCGGTGCCGGTATCTGTAGGGGAGGTGGTCCAGAAAGCGGTTCCGGTGCAACTGCGGGCGATCGGAAATGTCCAGGCTTACTCCACGGTCACGGTCAAATCCCAGGTTGAAGGGGCGCTGGCACGAGTCTATTTCAAAGAGGGCCAGGATGTGAAGAAGGGGGACCCCATCTTCCTCATCGATCCTCGTTCCTTTGAGGCGGCGCTGAGACAAGCGGAAGCCAACCTGGCGCGCGACACGGCTCAGGCGGCGAACGCGAAGATTGATGAGCGTCGCTTTGCGGACCTCTACAAAGAGGGGGGTGTCTCCCAGCAGCAGTACGACCAAGCGCGCACGAATGCCGCCGCCCTCGAGGCTACCGTCCAGGCGGACAAGTCGGCCGTGGAAACCGCCAAGCTCCAGCTCGGATACGCTTCGATCCGCTCCCCGATCAATGGACGCACGGGCAACCTCCTCGTCCATGAGGGAAACCTCGTCAAAGCGAATGACGCCGATCATCCGCTGGTGGTGATCAATCAGGTCCGGCCCATCTACGTGTCCTTTTCCGTCCCGGAACAAGAGCTGCCCGAGATTCGACGATATATGGCGTCCGGGAGCCTGAAGGTGGAGGCGATCACCCTGGGGCGCGAAGGGCGCCAGCCTCAGGGTGACCTGACGTTCGTGGACAATGCCGTGGATCGCACGACGGGGACGGTGGAGCTGAAGGCGACGTTCGCGAACGCGGACAACGCCCTCTGGCCCGGGCAGTTCGTCAACGTGGTGCTGACCCTGACGACAGAGCCGAATGCGCTGGTGGTGCCGTCCCAGGCTATTCAGACGGGGCAGCAAGGGCCCTATGTCTTCGTCGTCAAGCCCGATCTCACGGTGGAGTCCCGTCCCATCGTGGTGCATCGAACGCTCGAACGGGAGACCGTGATTGAGAAGGGGCTCGCCTCTGGAGAACGGGTGGTCACCGACGGCCAAGTTCGCATCGTCCCCGGGGCAAAGGTAGAAATCAAGCCCTCGAATCCGGCCCCGACGCAGAACGCTGGATGAGTCCCGAGCTCTTTATCCGGCGGCCCGTCATGACCACCCTGGTCATGCTGGGCATCGTCTTCTTCGGCCTCATGGGCTATCGCCTCCTGCCGGTCAGCGACCTGCCCAACGTGGACTTCCCGACGATCCAGGTCTCGGCGAGCCTCCCGGGCGCGAACCCGGACACCATGGCGGCCGCGGTGGCGACCCCCCTGGAGCGGCAGTTCTCCACCATCGCCGGCGTGGACTCCATGACGTCCACCAGTGCGCTGGGCCTCACCCAGATCACCATCCAGTTCACCCTCGACCGGGACATCGACGCCGCCGCGCAGGACGTCCAGGCCGCCATTGCCAAGGCCCAGACCCAGTTGCCACCGGGGATGCCCATCCCCCCTTCGTACCAGAAGGTCAACCCCGCCGACCAGCCGGTCCTCTACCTCGCCATGAGTTCGCCGACCCTGCCGCTCTACACCGTGAACGAGTACGCGGAGACCATGCTCGCCCAGCGCATCTCCACGATCAGTGGGGTAGCCCAGGTGCAGGTCTTCGGGTCGCAGAAGTATGCCGTGCGGGTCCAGCTCGATCCCCGCGCCCTCGCGACGAGAGGGATCGGGATCGACGAGGTCCAGAAGGCCATCGCCCAGGGGAACGTGAACCTCCCGACGGGGACGCTGTACGGCCCCCACCAGGCGTTCAACGTGCAGGTCACCGGCCAGCTTTACGATGCCGCCGCCTACCGGCCCCTCATCGTGGCGTACCGGAACGGCGCGCCCGTGCGGCTCGAGCAGCTCGGCCGGGTGATCGACAGCGTGCAGACCGACAAGGTGGCGAGTTGGTACAACACCGATCGGGCCGTGGTGCTCGCGATCCAGCGCCAGCCGGGGACCAATACTGTAGAGGTGGTGGACGCCATCCGGAAGCTCCTGCCAACCTTTCAGGCGCAACTGCCTGCGTCGGTAAAGCTGACCGCCTTGTATGACCGCTCCGTGTCGATCCGTGAGTCCGTTCGTGACGTTCAGTTCACCCTCATCCTCACCGTCTGTCTGGTCGTCCTCGTCATCTTCCTCTTCCTGCGCAACCTCTCCGCCACCATCATCCCGAGCCTCGCCGTCCCCATGTCGATCATCGGGACCTTCGCGGCCATGTACCTGCTCGGCTACAGCCTCGATAATCTCTCGCTCATGGCCCTCACGCTCTG
>JBGQIR010000217.1:0-3246 GCA_041498535.1 Methylomirabilis sp. (SeqCode) | reverse complement strand
CTGAACCTGATGGACGAGGCCGAACGCGGCGGACTGGCAGTGGAGCCAGCCGTCCTGGCCAAGCATCTGGGTGTCCCCGTCATCCCGACGGTTGCGGTTCGTGGGATGGGGGTGGATCGGGCGATGGCCAAGGCGGTCGAGATTGCCGGGGCCGTCACGTCGGCGCAGGGCCTGGGGCCGCGTTACGGCCGGGACGTTGAAGAGCAGATCGAGGCGCTGGCTGCCTTTCTGCGGGCAATGCAGGTCGAGCTTCCGTTCGGGCTGTCGCCCAGGGCCGTGGCGATCCTCTTGCTGGAGTCGGACGAAGAGATGCTGCGATGGGCGGAGCAGCAGCCGCAGGGTTCGGCGATTCTGGCGGAGACGAGGAGCGCGGCCGCGGAAATCGCAGAGCGGCATGGGGAACCGGCTCCCCTTCGCCTGGCCAGGGAACGGCACGGCCTTGCAGGGCAAATTGCGCAGGAAGCGCAGGCGCGGGTCCGGGCCCGGCGCTCTCGACAGGAGCGCCTCTGGCGCCTGACAACCGCTCCCCTGACCGGGATACCGATCCTGCTCCTGATGCTCCTGAGCCTTTTCGCTATCCTCTTCTCCCTGGGTAACTTCCTGTCCGACCTCTTGAGTGGTCTCTGGGCCGCCTGGGTCTCGCCGCCCGTTCAGGTCGCCTTCGCCTGGGTCCTGGGTGATGGATTCCTTGCGAAAAGCCTGCTCTGGGGATTCGATGCCGGGATCAATGCGGCCCTGGCAGTAGGGATTCCCTATGTGCTGACCTTCTACCTCCTGTTTTCTGTCTTTGAGGACACCGGCTACTTGAACGCGGCGGCCTTTTTGACCGATCCCCTCCTGCACCGTGTCGGGCTTCACGGCAGGGCGGTCATCCCTTTGGTGACCGCGGCGGGGTGCAATGTCCCGGCTGTCATGGCGACAAGGACCCTGACGACCATGCGGGAGCGAGTGATCTGCGCCACCCTGATCTGCTTTGTTCCCTGCAGCGCCAGGACCGCGGTCATCTCGGGGGCTGTCTCCAGGTATTTGGGGTGGGCGCCAGCGATAGGGCTCTACTTGATTGTTGCGGCGGTCGGGACGGCCGCTGGGTGGGGGCTGAATCGCGTGGTGCCGGGGAGGCGGACCGGCCTGGTAATGGAGATGTTTCCATTCCGGCTGCCGTCTGTCCGAAATCTGCTACGCCGGACATGGTTTCGCTTTAAGGAGTTCGTATTTGTCGCCGCGCCGGTCGTCATCTTCGGAAGTCTCTTGTTGGGAGGGCTTTACGAGAGCGGGCTGATCTGGCGGCTTGCTGCGCCGCTGACACCTCTGACAGGCTGGTGGCTCGGCCTGCCAGCGGTCACCGGCCTGACGCTGCTCTTTGGCATTCTGCGCAAGGAACTGGCGTTGCAGCTCCTGGTGACATTGGCCATGGTGCAGTACGGGCGTGGCGCGGCCGATCTGCTCCACTTCATGACGATGAAACAGCTCTTTGTGTATGCCCTGGTCAACGCGCTATTCATACCCTGCCTGGCCACGATCGCGGTCCTGGCACGAGAGCTGGCCTGGCGGAGAACCCTCCTGATTGCGCTCTTTAACATCGTGGTCGCCCTCGGGGTCGGCGGCCTGGTTAGCCGCCTCTGGAACGGCTGAGGCGGGCGTCTTGTCGGGGGTCGTAGTGGTGGAGCGAATCCTGATGATGGTGGATGGCTCCTTCGCTGCCGAGACATCGGCACGGTACAGTCTGGTCCTGACCAAGGCCTGCGGCGCGGAGTTGGACCTTCTCTACGTTGTGGTGGATGAATCGGGTGGTGCCTTGACCCGGGCCGAGGAATCGCTTCTCCGGATCTTTCGCCAGGCGCATTCCCTGGGGCTAAAGGTGAGGAGCGTGAAGGAGGCCGGTGATCCGATCAGGGTGATGCGGGACCATGTGGTGAGGGAGAAGATTACGCTGGCCGTGGCCTCGGCCACGAGAGCCGAGGTCGGACGCCGCCTTCTCCGGGAGCTTCCATGCGCCGTCCTTCTGGTCCGGGTGGTGCATCCTGGCAGGATGGCCTCGCCCAACGAGATCCTTGTCCCCATGTATCCTGGTGAGTTCGAAGGCGGGGGCCTTGAGGAGGCGGCTGATCTCCTCGCGAAACTTGGGAGGTACTGGCAGGCCAGAATCGTGCTCTTCCAGGTGAGGCGACCAGTGACGCAGCTCTTCGATCGGAAACTCTTTGGAGGCGGCGTCAGGGAGCAAGAGGAAACAAAGCTACATCGATTCGTCTCGGCGCTGACCCGCCGCGGCCTGTCCCCCGGGACGAGGGTTGCGTGGGGCCGTCGTATCGGCGAGGGAATCACGGCTGAGGCGGCCGCCAGGCGACATGATCTGATTTTTCTGGGCACGAAGGGGCCGAGAGGGTTCATCCAGCGCCTTCGTGCTGGAACCGTGGACCACCTGATGAGGACGACCCCCTGCGACCTGATGCTCTTCCGGCCAGCGGCCGCCTGAGGCCGACAGGGTGGTGAGGGATCATGCAGATTCATCGGCTTTCGCCCGAAGAGGCGCTGAGTGCGCTTGGGACCTCGGACCAGGGGTTGAGCGATGCCGAGGCAGCCAGGAGACTTGAGCAATTCGGCCTCAACGAGCTTCGGGCCGCGGAGAAGATACCCTACCTTGCCATGCTGGGAAAGCAGTTTACGCATTTTCTTGCCCTCCTGCTCTGGGCCGCGGCGGCCCTGGCATTTGCTGCGGACAGGATGAAGCCAGGGGAGGGAATGGATCTGCTCGGCTGGGCCATTGTTGGGGTCATCGCGGTGAACGCCCTCTTCTCCTTTGTCCAGGAATACAAGGCCGAGCGGGCCATCATGGCCCTCAAACGCCTCCTTCCAATTCACGTCAAGGTCCTCCGACTCGGGGAGATCAAGGAGATCCCGGCATCCATGCTGGTTCCGGGAGATCTTGTGACCCTCGCCGAAGGTGATCGAGTTCCTGCCGACGGGCGGGTCATTACCTCGGCCCTGCTGAGGGTGAACAACGCGCCCCTAACCGGCGAGTCGATTCCCAAGACCCGGCGGGCCGAGGCAGCCCTCGATGGGACGCTCCTGCAGAGCCCCAATATCGTATTCGCCGGCACCAACGTCCTTTCGGGGACTGCGAGGGCGGTCATCTTCGCGACGGGGATGACCACCGAGTTCGGCAAGATCGCCCACCTGACCTCGGTGGTCGAGACCGAAATGAGTCCTCTACAGCGGGAGATCGTGAAGGTCACTCGACTGATCGCT
>JBGQIR010000216.1:0-3260 GCA_041498535.1 Methylomirabilis sp. (SeqCode) | reverse complement strand
GCGCTACCAACTGAGAACAAAAGAAGTTCTGGCAATCATTCTGCTCACGTTCCTCGTTGTGGCAACTACCACACTCATTCATTTTTCTTAGTTAACTCGCGTCGTCATACAGGAGACCTCAGGGCAGGCTGAGCTGATCGCAAAGCAAATCTATGCTCAAAGCGGTCGCTCGCTCTCAAGAGGCGGAAAACCCCAGGAGACCCTGAGGAGCGACCCAGAGCTGAGAAGCCTCCTCGACGCGAGTGTCGGCTACTCACCGTACCTGCTGTACGCGCTCATCGCCGACCAAAGAGGGAGGACAATCCTCCACAGCGAACAGGAGAAGGAGGGAGTAGACACTCCCGCGAGGCCCAGCCTCCGACAGCTTCTTTCCCTCAATCCCGTGCGCCGCTTCCAAGGCCTGTACCAGGAGGGAATAATCTACGAGGCCACGCTTCCCCTCAATCTTAATGGCAAGCCCTTTGGCAGCATCAGGCTCGGGATCCCCACCAGCCTCTTACGAAGAGAGCTGAATGCCGCCCTGAAACAGATCCTCACCGTCGCGGGCATCGCCCTGACAACGGCCTGGCTCGTCGCGATTGGCCTGGCTAATCGGATGTTGGCGGCGTTGCGCGCCACCTCACTTGTCGATGAGCTGACAGGTCTGTACAACCGGCGGGGATTCTTATTCCTGGCCGAGCAGCAGGTGAAGATCGCCGACCGGATGAAGAGGGGGATGCTCCTTCTTTTTGCCGACCTGGACCAACTGAAGCGGATCAATGATACCCATGGCCATCGCGAAGGAGACCACGCGTTGATGGAAACCGCCAACATCCTCAAGGAGACGTTTCGCGGGGCGGACATCATCGCCCGAATCGGTGGGGACGAGTTTGCAATTCTCACGGTGGAGGCCCGCAATGACAGCGGCGGAATTCTTACGACTCGTCTGCAGGAAAACCTGGATGCCCGCAACGCCGCCGCAAGCCGTGGCTATACGTTGTCGGTGAGCGTGGGCATAGCCCGCTACAATGCCGACGAGCCCCATTCCATTCTCGAACTGCTAGATCGGGCGGATGCGTTGATGTACAAGCAGAAACAGGCCAGGCAGGCCCTCTCAGCCACGGCTGGCGTGCAGGGACCGGCAACGTAGCTTTCACGGTTCCATGGCGTTGGTGTGGCTCGCGACCTGGCGGAAAGAGATACCTCGGGATAACCCCAGGGGATCTGGAGAAGTGGCTGCGAGAAGAACGCTCCTCTGTGCCTTGCTCCTCGGAGGTATGATGGCGGCCTGCGCGGAAAAGAAGGCTCCCCTGGTCGTCCCGCCGCCCGCCCCTGCTCCGCCTATACCGCGGCCCTTAAAGAAGGAACGTCCTCGCCCTCAGGCCCCGCCCGCGCAAGCACCAGCCAAAGAGAAACTTCCTCCTCCCCCTCCTCCATTGCTCTCGCCCGAGGCAGGCCAGGGGGAAGAGGGCCGACTGAAGCAGGAGGCCAAGGCGAGGGTTGAGGGAGCTGAACAGATTGTCAGGCAGATCGACCAGAACAGATTGGCCAAGGAGCAGCAGGAAACGTTTTCAACAATTCAGAGCTTCCTCTCCAAGGCGAAGGAGGCCCTTTCATTGGAGGATTTCCTCAGAGCGGCCAATCTAGCTGACAAGGCTCAGGTACTTGCGCAGGAATTGCTCCACACTATCCGGTAGAGAGGTCACCAGGGGCGCACGGTGTCCGGACCTACCCCGCACTCCCTCCTCCCGGTTGTTCCGTTGCCTACGAAAGCTTGATCCCGTACTTCTTCATGAGACGGTGGACCGTCTTGCGGTCCACGCAAGCGGTCTTCGCGGCCTGGGAGATATTGCCGTCGTGACGCTTGAGAAGCTGGATCAGGTAGTCCCGCTCGAACGAGGCGGCCCACTCTTCCTTCGCCCGCTTCAACGGAAGATCTTTAGGCGAGACGGCCTCGACTTTGATGCGGATGTGCTCCGGCAACTCTTGGGGCCGCAGCAGCTCGTGCTCGGCCAGGACCACCGCCCGCTCGATGACGTTCTGCAGCTCCCGGACATTCCCCGGCCAGGTGTGCTCCTCTAACAACCGCATCGCCTCTGGCGTGATCCCCCTGACCTCCTTCCCGCTGCTCGCCGCGTACTTCTTGAAGTAGTGGTGGGCGATCAACGGAACATCTCCTTTGCGGTCGCGCAGGGGCGGCAGCGGAATAGAGATCACGTTCAGGCGATAGTAGAGGTCCTCTCGGAACCCACCCGTGGCCACCGAGTGAGCCAGATCGCGGTTGGTGGCGGAGATCACGCGCACATCCACCTCGATGATCCGATTTGACCCGACCCGTCGCACCTCCCGTTCCTGGAGTACCCTGAGCAGCTTGGCCTGTAGATTCAGGCTGATGTCACCCACCTCGTCCAGGAAAATAGTCCCCCCGTTGGCGAATTCAAAGAGCCCGGGACGAGTGGCCTGCGCCCCCGTGAAGGCTCCCTTCTCATGCCCGAACAGCTCGCTTTCCAGCAGGTTCTCGGGAAGGGAGGCACAATCCACCGGGATAAAGGGTCCTGCCGCCCGGCGACTGTTGACATGGAGGCTCCTGGCGATCAGCTCCTTTCCGGTCCCGGTCTCGCCAATGATGAGGATGTTGGCCTCGCTCTTGGCGACCTTCTTGATGGTCTCAAACACCTGAATCATTGGCAGGCTTCTGCCGATGATGTTATCAAAGCGATAGGTCGCGGTGAGCTGCTCCAGGAGGCGGCGGTTCTCTTCCCGCAAGCGACGCTGCTCCAGAGCCCGCTCGACGCACACCTTGAGCTGGTCGGCCGAGAACGGCTTGGGCAAGTAATCGAACGCGCCCTCTTTGATTGCCTCGACGGCGGTCTCGATCGTGGCAAAGGCAGTGACCAGGATCACCGTAGCCTCGGGATCGATGGCGCGGATCGCCCGGAGAACGCCCAGGCCATCCAGGCCCTGCATCCTGAGGTCGGTGAGCACCAGATCAGGCCTCTCCCGCTCGTACAGCAGGGATGCCTTGGCGCTGTCGGCCTCGGTCACGACCTCGTAGCCAAGGCGCGACAGGAGTCGAGTGCAGTTCTCCAACATGTCCACTTCGTCATCGATGACGAGGACTCGGCCCAACTTCGGCATCAAGCGATCTCCCTCGCCCCTACCGGTCTGCCACCGGCAACGTGATCGTAAAGGTCGTCCCCTTCCCTACCTCGCTCTCGACCTCCAATGTCCCCCCGTGCTCCCTGACGATCCCGTAGCTGATCGACAGGCCCAGCCCGGTG
>JBGQIR010000215.1:0-3279 GCA_041498535.1 Methylomirabilis sp. (SeqCode) | reverse complement strand
GGCTCGCCTTCCTCGCCAAGGTTCAAAAAACACTCATACTCCTCCAGATCCTCGAAGATGTCCCGGACGTACAGAAAGGCATCCTTTACCAACCCCAGGTCCACAAAGGCGGCCTGCATCCCCGGAAGGATCTTCAGGACACGTCCCTTGTAGATGTTGCCGGCGATGCTCTTATTCTTCGAGTCGTCGATGAGAAGCTCAACCAGGACACCGTCCTCCAGAACGGCCACCCGGGTTTCCACCATGGAGGAATTGACGATGATCTCACGCTTCATTGACCGATATTCGCTTTCTCCTCAAGCTGGTGGGCTTCCCCACCGCTGATGCTCAGAGGCCACAGAGGAGATCACATCTCGCCATCCAAAATCAGCGCGGTTCTCGACACACGCAACTGTGTTTCCCATCCATCGACCTGACCGTTGAGGGCGTCCTTCAGCAGGTACGCCATAATCACCTGCGGGCGCACACTACCGCCCTGTCCTGCGCTCAGGCGGAGGCCCCAGCGAAGCGCGCCATCTTCCTCTTGCAATGGCAACAGCTCCCGGATCTGCGGCCGGACATCGACCTCCACAACCTTCTCCTTCCGCTGAACACTCACGGGAATGCTGGGCCGACTCAGCCATTCGTCGCAGAGAGCGGGAGAACTGAGTTGGGCTCTAATCTGAGGGGCCGAACCATTGAGTGGCAGCGAGACCTGATAGACAGCCTCCCGCACCGACGGCGTCAGAGATGGGGCCGTCAAGGGAACCTCCCAGGCGCGAAGGAAGTGCAACTCCGGAGCCAGGTGCCGGTTGACCCGCGCCACCAACTCCTCAGGGGCCATCGCCGCCTTCAGTTCAAGGTCCGCCAGTTCCTGCCACCCCTCGACGCCCACCGGGAGCGCCAAGGCAAACGAGAGCTTCGGCTGAGGGTTGTATCCCTGAGAGTGGGCCATCGGAACCTGCGCGCGTCGTAGCGCCCTGCTGAGCGCCTTCATGATTTCCAAGTGCGACAGGAACCGGAGATCGCCGATTTTCCGGAAGATGAACCGAATCCGTTGGACACTGGGAGTTCCAGGTTCCGGGTTCCGGGTTCCGGGTTTAAAAGTTGGGACCTCGCACTTAGAACCTGGAACGTGGGACTTGGCACCTGGAACTTGGAACTCGCCATTTGGCGTCTGGCACTTGGAACCCGGCACCTGGAACTTGGAACTTGGAACTTTGATTCCGACCGTCTCCGCCCAGGTCGGCCAGTTTGGCATGCAGATCTCGCCACAGGCCGAGCAAGGGGCCACGTGGCAATCCGGCGTCCCTCGGACCTCCAGCGCCTTCTTGTATTCCCGCTGCAGGAACTTCTTGCTGACGCCGATGTCGATATGATCCCAGGGCAGCGGCTCATCCAGGGCGCGCACCCGATTCGCGATCGCCCCCGGATCAACCCCTGTCTCATCGAAGGCCCGCATCCACCGGTCGAACTTGAGATGTTCCGTCCAGCCGTCGAACCGGCACCCCAGCTCATAGCCCCTCTGGATGGCCCGCCCGAGGGACCGGTCGCCCAGAGAGAAGACCGCTTCCAGGAAGGAGGACTGCACGTTGTGCCACTTGTAGGACACGTTCGCTTCCCGGAGCTTTCGCTTCAGGTAGTGCTGCTTCTCCCTGAGCACGTCCATCGGTTCCATGGCGAACCACTGGAAGGGGGTGTGCGGCTTTGGGACGAACGAGGAGGTGCTGACGGTCAGGCCGAAACCCCTGGCTGACTCCGTTCGCGCGATGCGCGCCGATTCTCGTGCAACCCGGAGCATTTCGTCCAGATCCTCCTGTGATTCAGTCGGCAGTCCGATCATGAAGTAGAACTTCACCGACTCCCACCCCGATCTGGCGGCGTTCCTGACCGCGGTGAAGATCTGTTCCTCGTCGAACCCTTCCTTGTTGATCACCTTTCGAAGCCGCGCGCTCCCGGCCTCTGGCGCGATGGTGAAGCCGGTCTTGCGGACCCGGCCGATCTCGTCGGCCACCTGCGGGAAGCGGTTGAGCGCCTCGACTCGGAGCGACGGGAGCGACAGCGAGATCTTCTCGGGTAGGAGCTCATCCATCAGAGGAGGCACCAGGTCCGGAAGGACGGTCAGATCGGCGATGCTCAGGGAGGCAAGTGAGACCTCTTCGTACCCCGTGCCCCGAATCGCCCGCAAGGTCATCTGCCTGATCTCCTCGGCCGACCGCTCACGGAGCGGCCGGTAGAGGTAGCCGGCCTGGCAGAAGCGGCACCCCTGCGTACAGCCCCGCATCACCTCGATGTTGGCGCGGTCGTGGACGACCTCCATGAATGGGACCGGGAAAGCGCCATAGTCGATATCGCCGAGGCGGATGGCTGTCCGCTTGCGGACCGTCTCGCCCCGGTGCAGCGCCGGAACGTAGCAGCCCTGGATCGTGCTCCAGGCCTCAAGCAGGTCCTGGCGCCGGCCGCCGGATTCCTTCCACCGCAGGACCGTCTCACAGATCTCGAGGATCGCCTCCTCGGCGTCACCCAGCAGGTACATGTCGATGTAATCGGCCATCGGCTCGGGATTGAAGGCCACGGGCCCACCCGCGATGACGAACGGATCCCCTGCGCGCCGCTGCTCGCTCTTCATAGGGATGCCGGCCAGGTTCAGCATGTTCAGGATGGTCGTGTAGGAGAGTTCGTACTGGAGCGTGAAGCCGATCAAGTCGAAATCGGCCAGACTGTAAGCCGATTCCTGGCTACACAGGGGAATCCCCCGGTCCCGTAAGCGCTCTTCCGCATCCACCCAGGGCGCGTAGACCCGTTCCGCCAGGAACTCCGGATGCCGGTTCAGAATCTGGTAGAGGATCTTCAGTCCCAGATGGGACATGCCGATTTCGTAGGTATCGGGAAACGCGAGGGCGATCTTGACCTTCGCGAGGGATGGGTCCTTCTTGATGGCGTTCCACTCCATCCCGATGTAGCGGGATGGCTTGCTAACCGCAGGGAGAATTTCTTCCACTATCGCTTGCCGATAGCTCCGCACCGGCGCCTCCTGTCTCATGGAAGGAAAGCAACAGAATTCCTCAGATCATACATCATGGCCAACCCAAACGCAATCATTGCGAATTTCGTCCCGATTCACCTTGACAGCCCCGAGGCTGTCTGGTATACAGCCAAGTAAATTGAAGCGATGGAGTTCGTGCAATAAGTTATCCCGGTGTTTCATTCGGGGTTGATTACTCCTACTGAAGGGTTGCCTTTGGTGGGATTTTTTGTTTTCCGAGGGGCACAGCACGGTGCCTGACCCCACGAGATGAG
>JBGQIR010000214.1:0-3281 GCA_041498535.1 Methylomirabilis sp. (SeqCode) | reverse complement strand
CTTCCGGGAGTGCTGGCCACCCTTGAGGCATTTGCTCAAAAAGTCCAGCCCAGATTGTAATAATGATAATCGCCATCCCTGTTCTTGGGTCGGTTTTTTCGGTTGACTCAGGAGAGCTTTTCTATATGATGGGTGGCCGTGACCGAGCGCAATCCGCCAATGCGTCGTCCTTTACGTGACAGGACAGTACCCATGTCGTTGTTGTCCGCAAGGCGAAACCAAGCCTCGCCCTCAGGGGCGGCCGCTCGACGGCTCGCTGCAGCGATCTGGGCATGCGTCGCCCTCCTTCTCCTCCTGCACGCGGTACCCGCCCTGGCGCAGGAAGCTGCGAAGGACGCCCCGGCTTACCGTGCCTTCCCTTTGATCGGTAGCAGGCTTGCCGTCTGGGCCATCGCCCAGATCCACCTGAACTTCGCTGCCTTCATCCTCGGGGTTCCCATCTTTGCGGTCATCGTGGAGGCCGTAGGGATGCGGACCAAAGACCTCCGCTATGATTGGCTCGCCCACGAGTTCGTCAAGCTCGTCTTCGCCGCTTTCTCCACGACCGCCCTGCTGGGGGCGCTCCTGCTCTTCCTCTTCATCGGGTACTACCCCAAGTTCTGGAACTACCTGACGGGGATCTTCTACCCGACGATGTGGGTCTATGCGGTCCTGTTTTTCCTGGAGACGTTTTCGGTCTACCTCTGGTACTACGGGTGGGATTGGCTCTCCGGGAGCCGAAAGTGGATCCATCTCACCCTCGGTATCCTTTCGAACGTGTTCGGGACGACGATCCTGCTGATCGCAAACTCCTGGGTTACGTTCATGATGAGTCCGCGTGGCGTGAACGAGGCAGGCAACCTCCAGAGCCTATGGCAGGCCATCAACAACTACACCTGGATGCCGCTTAACATCCACCGCATCATCGCCAATATCGTATTTGGCGGGACCATCGCCGCCGCCTATGCCGCGTTCCGGTTCCTCTCCGCGAAGACCGACGAGGAGCGGGCGCGCTACGACTGGATGGGGTACGTCGGGAACTTCGTCGCGATCTCGGCGCTCCTTGTGCTCCCCTTCGCCGGATATTATCTGGGGCGCGAGATCTACAGCTTCAACCAGACAATGGGCATTACCATGATGGGCGGCTTCATGTCCTGGCTGTGGGTCCTCCAGGCAATCCTGATCGGCGTCCTCTTCATCGGCTCCAACTACTATCTGTGGTTGGGGATGGAGCGGATCCCGGGCGCGGAACGGTATCGGAAGTACATCCCCTACCTCATCATGGTCATTGCCGCCGGATTCATCGTCTGGGCGACCCCACGGAGCATGGTGGTGACGCTCCAGGAGACCCGCGCCATGGGCGGCACCCATCACCCGGTGCTCGGCTTCCTCGGCGTCATGTCGGCCAAGAATACCGCCGTCAACCTGCTGATCCTTACCACGTTCCTCTCGTTTCTCCTCTACCGTCGTGCCAACCGGATCTCCAAAAAGTCCTGGGCCGGCGCGGGTATGGCCGCCCAGTGGGTGATCCTAGGACTGGCGGCGGCCATCGTGATGTTCTATGGCGTGTACGGCTACTTCGTCGACTCGATCGTGCGGATCGGTTTCTCGGTCTACCAGGTGCTGGCTGTCCTTGGCGCTATTGCTGCGGTCATGGCCATCGACGTCCCAATGTTCAAGGGTGCGCGGTCCACAGGGACCATTCGCTGGGGCACGATTGCGCCGCGCTCGCAATATGTGTTGATCCTGCTCGCGGTCACCTTCACGTGGCTCATGGGGCTCATGGGCTTTGCCCGATCGGGAATCCGCCAGCACTGGCACGTCTATGGGGTCATGCGCGACACCTCCGTTGATGCCGTGACCCCTGCCCTCGGATACGCCGCGAACGTGATCACGATAGTCACCACAATCTTCCTCGCCCTGGTCCTCTTTATCTTCTGGCTGGGAAGCCTTGGGGAGAAGGGGAAAGAAGCCTCCGCCCATGGGCCTGCCCTCGCTGGCGCGCCAAAGGACCGACTCTGACATGCGGGTCCCGGTCACCCTGAGGGTCTCAGCCTTCGCCCTGGCGGTCATGGGGGTATACACCTACTACGCCAACTCGATCCCCCAGGTCCAGTCCAGGCCCCCGGAGGAGCTTTCCCTGGAGGAAGGGAAGGTGACCGTCGAGCAACTCATCAAGGCCGGGGAGGAGATTTTCAAGGGGAAGGGGACCTGCGAGATCTGCCACCGGATCGGCCAGAAAGGGACGCGGGCGCCCGACCTGGCCGGGATCGGGGCCAGCGCGGCCAGGAAGAAACCCGGAATGAGCGCCACAACCTATTTGGTCGAATCGCTCCTTGATCCGGCGGCCTACCTGGTTGAGGGGTATCCCCCGATCATGCCGAAGGCGGACAAGCCCCCGATAGGTCTTAATCGTTCGGAGCTCTGGGCCCTCGTGACGTTCCTCGAATCGTTGGGGGGGACAGTGATCGTGAAACTGAACGACATCCCCAAGACTGCCGGAACGCCTGCTGGCGGTGCTGCCCCGGCGGCGGAGCTTATGCTCCCAGGAGATCCCAAGGCTGGGCAGGCGATCTTCATGGGGAAGGCGGCCTGTATAGCCTGCCACAAAGCCGGCTCTATAGGGGCCTCCCCTCTCGGGCCTGACCTTTCCCAGATCGGCAAGATCCAGACCCGGCAATACATCATGTCGAAAATCATCGACCCTGCCAGCATGGGAACCGTCGCGGGCTTTCCCCCCGGGCTGATGCCGAAGGATCTCGGGCAGCGCCTGACCGCCAAGGAATTCCTGGACGTCGTGTCGTTCGTACTCACCCTGAAGGGTGAGGGGGCGACGGCGAAGAAGTGAGATGGGGCTCCTCCGGTCGAAGTTCTTTCAGGTGATCCTGGTCTTGCTGGTGTCATTTGTCACCTTCCGCTTCGGAATCCGGCCCCCGATCCCGCGCAGTGTCCTCACCCTCTACATGGCGATTGTGCTCGTCGCCGTCCTGGTCTATGTCTCCTCGGACTCCGATTCCTGGCGTGCCTTTCTCGAGCCGATCCGGTCCACCCTGGTCGATGACTCGAAACGACCGATCCGATTCGCCCTCATGATTCTTTTGCCCACCCTCATCGGCTATTATGCCTATACCCAAGCTTCGCAGAGGATCGAGGCCCCGCCTGAGCTGCGTGCCGTTCACCCGGCCCCTCCGGGCTCGATCTCGTTCCGCGGGAAGACCATTGACATCGGGGGGCTGGAGAACCCCCTGAGAAAGGACACAGCCAACCTCCAGAAGTACGTGCGTGAGGGTGGCGAGATCTAT
>JBGQIR010000213.1:0-3343 GCA_041498535.1 Methylomirabilis sp. (SeqCode) | reverse complement strand
GAGATGTTCCGGCTGAAAGACCGGGGCAAGCGCGACATGTGTCTGGGGATGACCCACGAAGAGGTGATCGGCTGGCTCGCGGCCCGAGAGGTCCGGTCCTACCGAGACCTCCCGCAGACCTGGTACCAGATCCAGGTAAAGCTCCGGGACGAGGCAAGGCCGAAGAGCGGAGTTCTTCGGACCCGGGAGTTCCTGATGAAGGACTCCTACACGCTGGACCGGGATGAGGACGGGCTGGACAAAAGCTACCAGCTCCACAAGGAGGCCTACTGTCGCATCTTTGAGCGGTGCGGCCTGGCCTTCCACGTTGTCGAGAGCGACCCGGGGATGATGGGCGGGGCGGGTGCACATGAGTTCATGGCACCAAGCGAGGCCGGGGAAGACGAGGTTGCTCTCTGCGACCGCTGCGACTATTCGGCCAATGTCGAGTTAGCCGGTTCGCGACCGCGTCTCCCGGAATTTCCCGACTGGAATCTTGAGGAGATCCCCACCCCCAACGCCGGAACCATCGAGGAGGTCTGCGCGCTGCTCAGAATCGACCCGGCCCTCACGATCAAATCGCTGCTGCTCGTGACGAAAGAAGGGCCGCTCCTGGCGCTCGTCAGAGGGGATCAGCAACTGCATGAGAAAAAGCTCGCCATGCTGGCGGGGGAGGTTCGCCCGGCCCATCGCGACGAAATCCTGATGCACCTCGGGGCCGAGGCCGGCAGCATCGGTCCTGTCGGGACGAAGCTGCCCACGATCGCCGATGAATCCTTGCGCACAGGTCGATATGTCGTCGGGGCCAATAAAGATGGGTTCCACTTGCGTGGAGTCGTGCCGGGGACCCACTTCCAGCCCAGGTGGGCCGACATCCATCACGCCAGAAGCGGCGATGGGTGCCCCCGTTGTGACGCCGATCTGCGCATCGAACGCGTCATCGAGGTGGGGAATATCTTCAAGCTCGGGACGAAGTACTCCGTCTCCCTCAAGGCGATGTATCTGAGCGAAGCGGGAGAAGAGCGCCCCATCGTCATGGGCAGCTACGGGATCGGGCCTGCCCGCATCGCTGCCGCCGCGATCGAGCAACACCATGACCAGCAGGGGATCATCTGGCCTGAGGCCATCGCGCCCTATCAGCTCCATCTCCTGCCGGTGAACATGCGCGACGACAAGATGGTGGAGCTCGCCGAGGCGATCTATGCTCAGCTTCAGCGCGAGCGGGTCGAGGTCCTCTATGACGACCGTGACGAGCGACCGGGCGTGAAGTTCAAGGATGCCGATCTGCTTGGCCTGCCCCTTCGGGTCACCATCGGAAGCCGGGCCCTCAAAGAGGGGGTGGTCGAGCTGAAAGTGCGAAAGACCGGCGAGGAGTTTCGGGTCCCGCCCTCGGAAGTGGTGTCCAAGGCCAAGTCCCTCCTCTCCCATCCCGCAAGATAGCGACCGCCGCGCTCCCACAGACCCATCGGCGGCCCCACACCGAAAAAGTGAACCCCCAGAGAGAATTCTCTCCGCTGGGGGTTCACTACATTCAAGCTTGTTCGTCTATGAACTAGAGCTTGACCACGTTGGCAGCCTGCTTGCCCTTCGGGCCATCCACGACGTCGAACTCCACCTCCTGCCCCTCAGCCAGGGTCCTGAAGCCGTTGCCCTGGATGGCTGAGTAGTGGACGAAGAGATCGCCGCCCTCAGGTCGCTCGATGAAGCCGTACCCTTTGGCCTCGTTGAACCATTTCACCTTCCCGGTGCCTCGCACGTCCTCACCTCCCTTCCGTAGACTCTCGTCGCTCGTTCGCCGACGGGTCGCTTCCTTCACGGCTCAAGGCCCCGGGCCTTCGCATAAAAAAACCGCGGATGCTTACCTCATATAAGCGTCCGCGGCCCTTCGTGGTCCCGACAAGCCAAACCTATATTCGGAAGCGGCGGTAAATTACCGCATCCTCCGCCCGCTGTCAAGCAATTTTTCAGGGCAATTTCTGAGGGCAAAAGCGGTGCGGCGGCATCGGCGTGTGCTTGCAGGAAGAGCACCAGTGCAAGGAGGGTGAAGGCGCTCAGGCTCAGGTAGGGGCCGAAGGGTGAGGCGTGGGCCATGACCGCGGTGGCGATCAGCAGCCCGGCGGCGCATCGGCAGGAGCACAAAAAAGGCGGGCTCGATGTTCGCCCGCCTCGTTGGCGCTCACTGCTCCGCGTTTCCACGGCGTCACAGTTAAGAGTTCAGGGTTCATGGTTCATAGACAAGCCGTCGATGGATGTGGCTCAACTTCTGACTCTGAACTATGAACTATCACCTATCAACGCGCTATCGCCCCTTTGCGGCCACGGATACCCGCGTGAGCGCCCGCTCCAGGGCCGCCTGGGCGCGGGCAAAATCGATCGTTGCATCCCCCCAGCGCCGCAGGCGCTCCTCAGCCCGCACCCTGGACTCTTCCGCCCGAGCCCTATCGATCTCCTCCGCACGCTCGGCGGTCTCGACGAGGATGATCGCCTTTTCGGGGCGGATCTCGGCGTAGCCCCAACTGACAGCGAGAAACCGCTCTTCCCCCCTTCTCTTGTAGGAAAGCTCCCCGATCTTCAGCGTAGTCATGAATGGCGTGTGGCCCGGCCACACGCCGAAGTATCCCTCCGTTCCCGGCGCCACCAGCTCCTCAACCTCCTCGCTGATAATCAGGCGCTGAGGAGTCACCACCTCGAGCTGGAAGGTCTGGCGTTCCCTTTCTGCCATCGTTCTCTCGCGAAAGGAGGATCGAGCCTACTTGCGCCCGCTGAGCCTCTCGGCTTTCTCCCGGGCTTCTTCGATGGTCCCGACCATATAGAATGCCTGCTCGGGCAGGTCGTCCGCCTTCCCGTCAATCAGCTCTTTAAATCCCTTGACGGACTCTTTCAGCTTGACGTAGCGGCCGGGTTGGCCCGTGAACTGCTCCGCCACGAAGAAGGGCTGGGAGAGGAATCGCTGGATCTTCCTTGCCCGCGCCACCACCAGCTTGTCCTCCTCAGACAGCTCGTCCATCCCCAGGATCGCGATGATGTCCTGAAGGTCTTTGTAGCGCTGCAGGATTTTCTGCACCGACCGGGCAACGGCGTAGTGCTCCTCGCCGACGATCCTCGGATCGAGGATACGCGAGGTGGAAGCCAGCGGATCGACCGCAGGGTAAATCCCCAGCTCGGTGAGCTGCCGGGAGAGGACTGTGGTCGCGTCCAGGTGGGCAAAGGTCGTGGCGGGCGCAGGGTCGGTGATGTCATCGGCCGGCACGTAGATCGCCTGGACCGAGGTGATCGACCCGGTCTTGGTGGAGGTGATCCG
Source organism: Methylomirabilis sp. (SeqCode) (assembly GCA_041498535.1). GTDB lineage: Bacteria > Methylomirabilota > Methylomirabilia > Methylomirabilales > Methylomirabilaceae > Methylomirabilis. Next base: position 63 of record JBGQIR010000213.1, on the reverse strand, counting down.
CTCCTGCAGCTCCCCCATCTCTGTGCCGAGCGTCGGCTGGTACCCGACGGCCGATGGCATCCG
>JBGQIR010000212.1:0-3355 GCA_041498535.1 Methylomirabilis sp. (SeqCode) | reverse complement strand
TGGCGTCCCCAACGGGATTCGAACCCGTGTTTCGGCCTTGAAAGGGCCGCGTCCTGGGCCGGACTAGACGATGGGGACTTTCATGGGATGACCGGCTCTTTATAGCATAGGTCCGGCCAAAGCGGAAGGGCTGCTTATTGGAGAGGAGAGTAGGGGGTGGGTTTCCAGATCTTATTCACGATCCGCTCGATGAGCGGCCCGCCTGCCTCGCTAGCCCGCTTAGCCTCCTGCCACTGCGGATCGGCATAGAACGCTTCCCACGCCCGCTGTCGGTGGGCCAGATCGTCGAAGGCCAGGATATAGACGAGCTCATTGCTCTCCCCGATGATGGTCTCCCAAAACCCCACCACCTGCATCCCGTGCCTCTTGAACAGAGATATCGTAACCTTGGAGAACCGCTCGTGCAGAGCCGGCATCTTCCCTGGCATCACGTAGTACGCGCGGTATTCATAAATCATGACGCCCATCCTCCATCCGGCCAGCATTAGGGCGCTCGCCCGAATCTGTGCAGATCGATCTTCCCGATCCCCCGCCAGGGTTGGCCGAAACTCGCTAGGCGCCTCCAGTATAAAGAGGGATCCGGCTGGGGGCCGGCTCGATCATCGCTGCCGATGCCGCTCAGCAGACATATGGCTGTACTGGAACGCCTTTCCCAAGATGAGGATCCGAAACCCCGGCGCGGTAGCGGCGGCGTTCCAGCATCAGCTTAATGATCTCTTGCAGCACGGTTACAGCGGGGACCGCGAGGATCATTCCGAACACGCCAAAGGTATGTCCGATGGTGGTGACCGAGGCGAGGAGCAGCATTGGGTGCAGGTGCACACTCTTGCCGATTGTTGCCGCTTGGATTACCACATCGTCGAGGAGCTTGATGGACAGATAGAGAATCAGGACGTTGCCGATTGGCGAAAGGCTCTTGAATTGCATCAAGGCGGTCAGCATGGCGAGTCCTCCGCCGAGGATCGGGCCAAGATATGGGACGACATTGGCCAGGCCGGAAAAGGCTCCGAGCAGCAGCGGATAATTGACTCCCAGCACCCACAGGCCCACTGCCGCCGCCGTGCCGATGACGAGGCCGTCCAAGGCGAGTCCACGAAGGTACCGGCCGATGACCCGGTCGATCTCGCACCACACTGCGACCGAAGTTTCAATCTGGGCGGGCGGCAGGCGATCCATGAGAGACTGGATCAACTTTGGGCTGTCCCGCAGGATGAAGAAGGAGAAGATCGGGATGAACGCCGCGGCGATCACGATCGTTGCAAGATGGCTGACCAAACCAGGGAGATCCTCGGTTTGCTCCTTCATGAATGCATTCAGCTTGTCATACCGAGCTTCGCGGGCGGGAAACATGCCGCTGACGGTCGGGTATTTCGCGATGACTTCCGCCTGAACCGCATCAATGGTCTCGTCCAGTTGCTTCGTGAAGGAGGGGAAGCTTCCTGACAGCGCAGTCACCTCGGCCCGCAGGCGCGGGACGAGGAGGTAGGCCGAAACGATCAGGCTGAGGATGATCCCGAGGTAGAGTCCGGTGACTGCAACCGAGCGCTTGATCGCAATGCTCTCGGCTCTTTTTACAAGCGGGTTGATGAGGTACGCCACCCCTGTCGCGATGAGGAGGATCAGAACCATTCCTCGGGAGATATAGAGGATCACCCCCGTGATGGCAATGCCCATGGCCCAAATGATGGACGACGGCGGAGGGATCAATCGTGACCGGTTGGTTGAGCCCGGACCCCGTGGAGTCCCTGAAAGCCTCTCTTGGGTCATCGTCCAGTCCTTTCGGGCGGCATCTCGCTCTGTTTGGGGGCGACAACGCTCGGCGAGTAGGTCAAGGCGTCGTGACTTGTGCCTGAGGTTTGCGCGGTCCGCACGTAGCCGGCAAGCGCCTTCAGCAAATTGCCCATCACTCGAATCGCGATCGTGCTGTGGCCTTCGATCAGGTCGTCGAAATGGCTCTTGTACAGGATCAGCAAGGCCGATGGTTCATCCGCGCGAGCCGTGGCGGACCGAGGCAGATCGTCGATAAGGGCTAGCTCACCGAAATAGGCTCCGGGACCCAGCGTTGCGAGGCGATGTTCGCCACCCTGGCCAGCTCGGCAGATCGAGACCTTGCCGTCGAGAACGACGAAGAGCGCTTTCCCCGGCTCTCCTTCGAGGAAGATCGCCTCGCCGGCCCCGTACTCTTTCTCGAAGAGTTTCACCAGCAACTTGCCGAGCTGACGCCTGCTCAGGCCGGCAAAGAGCGGGACCTTCTCCAGGAGTTTCAGCCGCCGGAGCTGTTCGGGATCCCTTGTCCACTCTGGCCAATGCAGCTTGAACATCTAATGTCGTTTCCCTCCACAAGCGATTGTCAATTACGAAAGCGGACAGTCCTGTGACGGTGACGATGGGGTACATATCTGGTTCTAGAGTCACTTGTCAAGGGAATTCTGGAAAGTTATTGCTGGGATTCGGGGGCAACTGGAACAAAGGCGGGTGACGCGACCAGGAGAGGGTTTATAAACGCCGCTGTTGGTGGATCACGACTTCGACTCGACCATCCTCATTGATGAAGAAATTCAGGAGGCCGCTGACAAGGCTCAGCAGGATCGCCCCGAACACCGCCGACCAGAAGCCATGGACCTCGAACCCGCTGATCATCAGCGAGACGAGCTTCAAGAGAAACGCGTTGATCAGTGGGATGAAAAGCCCCAGCGTCAGGATCGTGAGGGGGAGGGTCAAGATCACGAGCACGGGTCGAAGGACGGCGTTAACTATCCCCAGAAAAAGGGCCGCGGACAATGCCGGTAACACTCCCCGCACCTCAATCCCTGGAATGACGGTCGAAACGATGAGCAGGGCCAGCGCATTGAGACAGAGTCGGATCAGGAATCCCATCGTCGTCTCCCCCCGGTCAACCGAATTCGCCCTGAAGGAATCGCTCGCGGGCGTCGAGGCGCATACGCTTGCCGCTGGTGGTCTTGCTGAGATTTCCCGGCGCGACCAGCAGCACCTGGTCGAGGACCGTCCCCCCTGCAGGTCGATAGACCTCATCAACTCGAGAGCGGATCTCCCTTACGAGCGCGTCCCGGAGCGGTGCCGGGCAGTGTGGATCCCGAAGCTCGACAACCGCCACCACGCGCTGGGTCCCAGTCCTGGCGTCGGTCACACCGAAGACGACGCTTCGCCCCGGTCGAACCCCATCAACCGCCTCAATCACCTCTTCGAGCTGAGCCGGGGCGTAGTTGCGGCCTCCCTTGATCACCGTCTCTTTCAGCCGCCCGGTAATGTACAGCTCTCCTTCTGAGTCGATCATCCCCTCGTCGCCGGTGTGCAGCCAGCGCTGCCCGTCCTGCTTCCGAATCACTTGCGCGGT
>JBGQIR010000211.1:0-3394 GCA_041498535.1 Methylomirabilis sp. (SeqCode) | reverse complement strand
CAGAAGGCAGAAGGGGTCAAGAGGAAGCTGGTCGGCTTCGACATGGTCGGTCGGGGGATCGCCCGCTCGCACTATTCGATTGTGAAGGACGGGAAGCCGATCGGCGAAGTGACCAGCGGCGGGCGTGCGCCATACCTTGGGAAGAATATCGGGCTCGGATATGTGACGGTTGAGCACGCAGCCATTGGCACCGAGTTCGACATCGTGATCCGGGGCAATCCGGTCCTGGCGAGAGTCGTCCAGACCCCTTTCTACAAGCGCAAGAAGTAAAGGCGTTCAGAGCTCATAGTTCGGGGTTCGGGGTTCATAGATATTGCAGGGCGAAGAGACGCTGATCGAAAAGCCATAATCGTTCCTCACCTGCGTCGCCTCGGATAACTCGTTGCGCATTTTTCTGGTTCTCACCATGAACGATGAACCATCAACTCTGAACAGTTGTTGGAGGATATCATGATTCTTGAGGGGCTGCACTATACCAAAGAGCATGAATGGGTCAAGGTTGAGGGGGATCGGGGACGGGTCGGGATCACTCACTTCGCCCAGAGCCAGCTCGGCGATGTCGTCTTCGTTGAACTGCCAAAGGTGGGGAGATCGCTGCGTCAGATGGAGACCTTCGGAGTGGTGGAGTCGATCAAGGCGGTCTCCGACCTGTACTGTCCTCTGACCGGCGAGGTGCTCGAGATCAACTCCACCCTTGAATCCAAGCCCGAGCAGATCAACGCCGCCCCCTACGGACAGGGGTGGATGATCGTGATCAAGATCGCGAATCCCAAAGAGTTGGGCAATTTGATGACGGCTGAGAAGTACAGAGCCTATCTGGCGGCGGAGGGCCACTGATGCAATACATCCCGAACACCGAGGCAGATTGCCGCGCGATGCTGGATGTTATCGGCGTCCGTTCGAGCGAGGAGCTGTTCGCCGACATCCCCTCCAAGCTCAGACTGAAGCGGGGACTGAACCTGGCGCCGCCGCTCTCCGAGGCCGGGCTGTGGAAACACATGAGGGCGCTGGCCAGCAAGAACGCAGACGTGGATCAGTACTCTTCCTTCCTGGGGGCGGGTGCCTACAATCACTTCCTCCCTGCGGCAGTTTCCCATCTGGTGTTTAGAGCCGAGTTCTATACCGCCTATACCCCGTATCAGCCGGAGATCTCCCAGGGAACGCTTCAGGCGATCTACGAGTACCAGACGCTGACCTGCCAGCTCACCGGCATGGAGGTTGGCAACGCCTCGATGTACGATGGTTCCAGCGCCCTGGCCGAGGCGCTTCTGATGGCTCACCGGATCAATGGCCGCCAGGAAGTCGTGATGCCCCTCGCGGTGCACCCGGAGTACCGAATGGTCTGTCAGACCTACGTCGGCAAGCTCGGGCTTCGGCTGCACGACGTTCCCTCTACTGACCGGGGCACTACCGATCTGAAAGAGGTGAAGGCGGCGCTGTCGGACCGTACATGCTGTGTCGTGGTCCAGAGCCCTAATTTCTTCGGGGCCCTGGAGATGCTCGATGAGATCGCAGAGGCAGCGCATGGCGCCGGCGCCCTCCTGGTGGTGGTTGTGGCGGAACCGGTGTCCTTCGGGATCGTCAAGTCGCCCGGAGAGTGTGGGGCCGATATCGTCGTCGGCGAGGGCCAATCCTTCGGGAATCACCTCAACTTCGGAGGCCCCTACCTCGGGTTCTTCGCCACGAAGGAGGCCTACATCAGAAACATGCCGGGTCGCCTGGTCGGGCAGACCGAGGACAAGGCCGGCCGAACTGGCTATGTGCTGACCCTCTCGACCAGGGAGCAACACATCCGGAGGGACAAGGCTACCTCCAACATCTGTACGAACGTGGGGCTCTGCGCCTTGGCAGCGACTGTGCACCTTGCCCTGTTGGGCCGAAGCGGGCTCAGAGAGCTGGCCCTGTTAAACCTCCGCAAAACGGCCTACGCGAAGGCGGCGATCTCCAAGCTGCGCGGGTATGAGGTTCGATTCTCCGGACCGACCTTTAACGAATTCGTCGTGAGGTCGAAAAAGCGGACCCCGGCCCAGGTAAACCGGGCGCTGTTGGCAAAGAAGATCATCGGTGGCCTCGAGCTGGGCCGGTTTTACCCGGAGCTTTCTGACTGTCTGCTGATCTGCGTGACAGAACAGAACAGCCGCGAGGAGATCGATGCACTCTGTAAGGCGATGGGAGGTGGGCGATGAAGGACGAGACGATCGGCATCCAGGGGCTGGCGTTCCACGAGCCGCTCTTGTTCGAGCAGGGCTCGCAGGGGCGGCGCGGCTGTTCACTTCCGGAGAACGATGTCCCGGAGGTGAAACCGGAACGGCTGCTCCCCAAGAAACTCCTCCGCCACGATATCCCCGGTTTTCCTGAGCTGTCCGAGGTGGAGGTCGTCCGCCACTTCACCCGGTTATCGCAATGGAATTACGGGGTCGATCTTGGCTTCTACCCCTTGGGCTCCTGCACGATGAAATATAGTCCGAAGATCAACGAGGAGGTCTGGAAGTTGCCCGGCTTCTCGCGCGCGCACCCTTACCAGCCGGAGTCTCTGGCCCAAGGGGCCCTGGAGCTGATGTTTGAGCTGGAGCAGTACCTGGCCGAGGTGAGCGGGATGGACCGCGTATCGCTCCAGCCCGCAGCCGGCGCCCATGGGGAGCTGCTGGGGATGATGTTGATCCGGGCCTACCTGGAGTCCAAGGGGAGCCCGCGGAAGCGAGTTTTGGTCCCCGACTCCGCGCACGGCACCAACCCGGCAAGCGCGGCGATCTGCGGCTACCAATGCGTGCAGATCAAATCGGGCCCGAGGGGATACGTGGAACCGCAGGCGGTGGCCGAGGCGATGGACGAGGACGTGGCCGCCATCATGCTGACCAACCCCAACACCTTGGGACTGTTCGAGGAGCAGATCGCGGAGATCGCGAAGATCGTACACAGCAAGGGGGGGCAGGTCTATTGCGACGGCGCCAACCTGAATGCGATCATTGGGATCTCCAGACCGGGCGACACGGGAATCGATGTCCTGCACTTCAACCTCCATAAGACGTTCTCTGTCCCGCACGGGGGCGGGGGTCCGGGTGCCGGTCCGGTCGGGTTGAAAGCACATCTTGCGCCGTTCATGCCGGTCCCGGTTGTCGAGAAGAAGGGGAAGCGATTTGTCCTGAATTACAACCTGCCGGCCAGCGTCGGCAAGGTGCGCGCCTTCTACGGCCACTTCGCCGCCCTCGTCCGCGCCTATGCCTACATCCGCTCACTGGGTCCGTCTGGGTTGCGCCGCGTTGCCGAGGTCTCAGTCATCAATGCCAACTACCTCATGAGCCAGCTCAAGAGTCACTATCATCTCCCATACGATAAGTTCTGTAAACACGAGTGCGTGTTCTCCGACGCCCGCCAGATCCCGCACGAGGTCCAT
>JBGQIR010000210.1:0-3443 GCA_041498535.1 Methylomirabilis sp. (SeqCode) | reverse complement strand
GACACCAACGTCATGCGCCTGTTGCACCGTGTCTTCCTGGGCCCCAGCAGCTCGAAGCGCTCCAGAACGGCGAACCGTCTCTGGGACCTCTCGGCCGCCTTGATCCCTAAAGGGAAAGCGTACGACTTCAACCAGGCCATGATGGACTTCGGCGCCCTCATTTGCACCGCTCGCAAACCCGCTTGCCCGACCTGTCCGATGCAGCGGATCTGTGCCTCCTATCCGTGGGAGCCACCGCGGCCTTCTCGCAGGCTGACGGGGCAATCGAAACGTTCCGATAGGAAAGGGAACAGGTAGTGCGAGAGCGCGCACCGACAGTCGAGGTGGCGGCCGGCCTGATCATCAGGGACGGAAATATCCTGATTGCCCAGCGCCGGAGTAACGCCCATCTGGGTGGACTGTGGGAGTTTCCCGGCGGCAAGCGAAAGCCCGACGAGAGCTTCGAGGCCTGCCTGGTCAGAGAGGTTATGGAAGAACTGGGGCTGACCATCGCCGTCCACGAACAGGTCGCCTCTGCCGAGCACAGCGATTCTGAACGCCGGGTCCAGATCCGATTCTATCGATGCACGATCCTGGCCGGCGATCCCAAACCGCTCGGATGCGACGCCTGTCGCTGGATCACCCCGGTGGAGATCGGCGCCTACCCGTTTCCCCCGGCCGACGAGCCACTGGTCCGTCAGATCGCCTCGGGCAAGATTGGTCCCTCAGCAGCCAGGGGCGTGATGGATCCCGGCCTTCTTTAAGGCTAGCCCCGAGAGTTCTTCTGCCAGCTCCAGCGTTTTGCGAGAAGCCTGCCTCGCCCGCTCCTGCTGTTGGTCAGTGGTGGCATACTTCAGCAAGAGACTGCGGCCCAGCTTGTGATGGTAGGTCTCGTCCGGCTGGATCATCTCGCGGTAAAGTTTCGCGGTGGCGTGATCGCCCTTTGCCTCGCACAGCTCGATAAACTGTCGATTCTTGACCAGCGCGATCGCTTCCCGCGTGAACTGGCCGGCCGCCAGCCGTTCCACCGTGTCGGTGAGGGTGGTCAGGTACTGAAACAGCTCCCCGTATCCATTCCCGATCGGATTGAATCCGCTGAGATCGACGCCGAGTTCTTTCAGACGATCCTCGATCAACCGGTAGTGTTTGGATTCGTCCCCCACCTGTCGGGCGAAGCCTAGCTTCACATCCACCTCCGGCGTGCTCTCGATCCAGCGGGCTGCCAGCTCGGTCGCCTCTAGCTCGTTCTTCAAGGCGATCTTCAGCAGGCGACCGATGTCAAGGCTCCCGCCGCTTTCGGCAGTTAGCGCATCGCCGGGCTCAAGGCGGGCCAGCAGTGCGGTGTTCTCCTCCTCCAACTCTTTGATGAACGCCTGGGGTTCCATCTGTCCTGCCTCCTGATTATCTAATTCAAGCTCGCTTGGGCCTGCCGCCAGTCGCGCAGTCGGGTCCGAACCTCCTCGGCGTCCTCTGCCTCGGGGTTCATGGTCAGATAGCGCTCGAGGTCGGCCACGGCCTGAGATGTTTGCTTAAGCTGCATCCGCAGGATTCCGCGGTCTCGAATCTCACGACCGAGATCAGGATCGATGAGAAGGATCCGCTCGACCGCCGCCAGCGCCCTGCGGTGATCCTTTGCGGCCACGTAGATCCCTTTGAGATTGGTCAAGATCCTGGTCAGGATCTGGCGCTTGGTCGATGTGGCCAGGAAGCTTTGCTGGAAACGGACTCGCCCGCCGTATGACTCATCGAGCCGACTCTGGCAATCCTCTTTATTCAGGACGATGCCTTGATGAAACGGATCGATGACGATTTCTGCCTCCGGGGATGAATATTTTACCAGGAAGTGGCCGGGAAAACCAACGCCCTGAAGCGGCATCCCGAGACGCCATCCCACCTCCAAATAGACGGTTGAGATGGTGATTGGAATCCCGGTCCGCCGATCAAGCACCTCGTTCAGAAAGCTGTTCCGCGGGTCGTAATACTCTGCGGTATTGCCTCTGAACCGAGCGTCGTCAAAGAGATAGCGATTCAATGCCCCGAGGCGATCGTAGGGATCTTTTTCTTTCCAGGCGCGCTTGTCAACCTCCTCGGCCATTCGATCCAGCCGATCGATATAGGTCGCGACATCCATGTCGGGGTACTCTTCCTGGGCAATCAGGAGAGCGACCTCCGCAAGGTTAATCGCCCCCTCTCCTTTGGCGATCATCGTCGCAAAGCGCTGTCGGGCCGGCATATCGCCTAGTGCCGTTCCAACTACTTACGTCGAAACAACGAGGCTTCGGTGAAAAGGACGTATGTGCTGCATAGCTCTCTGCCATTAGCGGCAACAGGTTGGAACGGCACTAGTGGTTCCAGTAACGGGCAAACTCGGAAAGATAAGAAAGCGTCTCAAAGCTGGGCATCCGATCGATGAAGACCTTGCCGAGGAGGTGGTCCCGCTCGTGCTGGAGCACTCGAGCGTGGAATTCGGTGGCGACAAACTCGACCGGACGCCCCTGCCGGTCGAGCGCCTTTGCCAGCACCTGGCGGTAACGGGGTGTCTTTCCCCTGAAATCGATCAAACTGAGACAACCCTCCCAGTCATCTTCCAAATCCGGGGCGAGAGGCGTCACCTCGAGATTGATCAGGATTGTCAGCGGGATATCGGGCGCATCGGGATACCGCCGGTTCCCCTTTGCCTCAATCACGGCGATCTGCTTTGAGACGTGGACCTGAGGAGCGGCGATCCCAATACCATCGTACTCCCGCATGGTCTCGATCATGTCATCAATGAGGCGCTGGATCTCGGCGCCTTGAATCGCTTCGGGCTCGACGGGCGGCGCTACCTGCCGCAAGACCGGATGCCCGAGACGCGCCACCTTCAGGATCGCCAACGCCTTCCCCCTTTCTACCAGGGAATCTCTTCGGTCCCCGCCTCGCGGTTGACCGCCCTGGCTAGGGTGAAGAGGAGGTCAGAGAGCCGATTGATATAGACGATGAGGACGGGAGAGAGTGATGTCTCCTGAGACAGCGCCACCATTCGCCGCTCTGCCCGACGGCAGACGGCCCTGGCCAGGTGAAGGAGGGCGCCACCCTCTGTGCCGCCTGGAAGGATAAATGAGCGGAGCGGAGGGAGCACGGCATCATACCGGTCAATGATCTCCTCGAGCTGTCGAACTCGTTCCTCGCCGATGCTCACCTTCTCGGCTTTCTTTTCAACCTGACCCCTCGGGTCGGCGAGTTGAGCGCCGATGGCGAAGAGGTCGCGCTGGATCCCCAGAAGGCTTTCGCTGATCGTCTCGTCTGTTAGCCTGGTCCTGATACAGCCAAGGACAGCGTTCAGCTCATCGATCTCCCCATATGCCTCGACTCGAAGCGCCGATTTCAGCACCCTGGCCCCGCCGATCAGTCCGGTCTCACCCTTGTCGCCCGTCTTGGTGTAGATCTTCATGGAGCGTTGTCTCCACGCTCGATGCTAAAGTAAG
>JBGQIR010000209.1:0-3482 GCA_041498535.1 Methylomirabilis sp. (SeqCode) | reverse complement strand
CGCAAGCGCCCACAAGGTTATGGTGATTGCGGCTTTGTCATCGTATTGGCTCACAGGACGCCGAACAATTCGATACCGGCCCTTCACGCCAATCATGGGCGCTGGATGGGATTGTTTCCGAGGCACTGATGAAGTCGAAAGCCGAAACGTTGGCACCGGCGCGAGCGAAACAGACCTCTCCACCGCCGGATCTATCTGGGTGATCCGCCACCTAAAGTTACGGCTGAACCGGACGGCCGCTGGTGAGCCGCAGGGCGTTAGCAGGCTGTTCAGCACGAGTGACTGATGGATCTGTGAGCTGTGCTTTAGGTTGCTACGACGATCCTTCTAGGACTGGGCGGCGCTGGGTTTATCGTCATCGCTTGTGCATCGTGGCTCGGCTAGACGCGGTGAAGGAAATGAAGAGGCTTCGGCGCAAGTACGTGAGGCAGGGTAACATAAGGGGTGCGGCACGGGCTGACCACTGGCTGGCACAGCGTGGAGAGCGGGCGTCGTGAAGTCGTGCGCTGCCTATCCCAATTGCGCATCGCGAGAAGGATCCTCTTCGAGGAAGGTGTGTAGTCCAGTGAGTAGTTGGCGACTGGAAATTCCGCCGTGCATCTACTTCGTATGCGACACATGCGAACCATGCGAACAGCTGCAACCGCACGCGTGGTGAGGGGTTAGGGCTCGCGCCCTTGTTTGAAGGCCACTTGCCCTAACCCCCCTGGCTGTTTTCACACGGCGGAGGTCGCTGGTTCGATCCCAGTACCGCCCACCACGATTCCCCCTTGCCACGAGGCAAGGGGGTTTCTGTTTATGCGAGGCCTCTATGAGTCGGTGTGATCCGCGCGCCCGACCGGCTTGTGCAGGCCTTTCGGCTTGACATCGTCTGACCAGTCAAGTAGGCTCCATCACAACCATGTCCGGAGCTCGGTGTAATGAGCCGCGAGACAAGGCGGTGGCCTCTTACGACTGCGCGTTGAAGACCCGGGAAAGCCAAATCGGGAGCGAGTGATTTATGAGAATCACACGATCAGATCCCATGACGGAGAGGGTGCGGCAGATCGGCGAACGTGTGCTGGCTGGCGGAGCCGTCGGATTCCAAGAGGGGGTTGAGCTGTTCGAGCGGTCCGATTACGATGTTCACGAGCTGTTCCATGTCGCCAATCGTCTTCGCCTGAACCGGTTTGGTAATCGGATTCATCTCTGCAGCATTGTAAACGCCAAGAGCGGCAATTGCCCAGAAGACTGCGGCTTCTGCAGCCAGTCCGCCCGCCACGCCACCGCCGTCCAAAAGTACGGCCTGATTTCAACGGAGGAGATGGTGAAGGCGGCCCGGAAAGCCAGCGAGCAGGGCGCCTCTGCCCTTGGGGTGGTGACGGCGGTCAGGGGCTACTCCGCCGCCTCCAAGGATTTTCAAAAGCTCGTCGAGGGGATCAAGGCGATCGTACAGGATGGGCGGGTGGAAGGGCATGCCTCCCTCGGGATCATGGGCGACGAGGAGTTCCGCCAGCTCAAGATGGCTGGCCTCACCGAGTTCAACCACAACCTGGAGACTGGCCGCTCCTACTTCCCGAAGATCTGCACCACCCACACCTATGACGAGCGAGTTAGCACCATCAAGGCCGCCAAGGCCGCCGGGATTCGGGTCTGCAGCGGCGGGATTATCGGGATGGGGGAGGAGCCGGCGCATCGCGCCGAGCTTGCATTTGCCCTCAAAGAGCTCGACGTTGACGAGGTCCCCCTGAACTTCCTGGTATCTGTTGACGGGACCCGCCTGGAGGAGGCAGTCCCCTTGCAGCCGCTCGAGATGCTGAAGGCAATTGCGCTCTTTCGCTGGATCCTTCCGACGAAGAACATCTTCATTTGCGCCGGCCGCCAGCATCTGGGGGAGCTGCAGTCGATGATCTTCTTTGCCGGCGCGAGCGGAGCCATGGTTGGCGACTTCCTCACGACGAAGAACCGGAGCGTCAGCGACGACCTCAAGATGTTCAGGGATCTAGGCCTGGATTTTGATGGCCCCCTCTCTGCGCCTTCGACTGGGCTCGGGCCAGGTTCTTCGACCGATCTCAGGGCAGGCTCGGAGCTTCACGCCGCAACCGCCGCACTCTGATCTCCCTAATGGCCTCCCGCAGCCATCGGCTCCGGCAGGACGACAAACGATACGTCTGGCACCCGTTCACTCAGATGCAGGACTGGCTGCGGGAGCGCCACCCGATCATCGAGCGGGGCGAGGGGAGCACCCTGATCGATGTTGACGGGCGGCGCTACCTTGACGGGATCTCGTCCCTCTGGGTCACCCTTCATGGCCACCGGAAACCTGCGATCGATCGGGCGATCCGCGCCCAACTCAGCAAGGTCGCCCATACCACCTTCCTTGGCCTTTCCCATCCCACGGCGATCGAGTTGGCGAAGGCACTCATCGGCATTGCCCCGGCCGGCCTCGCCAAGGTCTTTTATTCGGATAATGGCGCGACGGCCGTCGAGATCGCCCTCAAGATGGCGTTCCAGTATTGGCAGCAGCGGGGCGGGCCGTTTCGCCGAAAGACCCGGTTCATCGCCCTCGAAGAGGCCTATCACGGTGACACGCTCGGCGCGGTGAGCGTCGGCGGGATCGATCTCTTCCACCAGCTTTACCGGCCCCTGCTTTTCCCGGTCTTGAGGATCCCGTCACCGTACCGGGCGTCTTGGAACCGCTTCCGCCGACCCGATCCGCTGGAACGCTTGGAGTCCCTCCTCAGGCGACAGCACGACCAGGTGGCGGGCCTTGTCATGGAGCCGCTGATACAAGCCGCCGCCGGGATGCTTCCCTCGCCACCAGGATTCTTGAAGGCCGTCCGGTCCCTCTGCTCACAGTTCAACGTGCTCCTGATCCTGGACGAGGTCGCGACCGGTTTCGGTCGGACGGGGACCATGTTTGCGTGCGAGCAGGAAGGGGTGAGGCCGGATCTTTTCTGCCTGGCCAAGGGGATCACCGGTGGCTACCTCCCCCTTGCTGTGACCCTGACGACGCAAGAGATCTTCGACGGGTTCCGTGCCTCCTATGGCGAGAAGAAGACCTTCTTCCATGGTCACACCTACACCGCCAACCCACTGGCCTGCGCCGCCGCCCTGGCCAACCTGCACTGTTTTCAGCGCGAGCAGACGCTGAAGCTGCTCCAGCCCAAGATCGCGCTACTCCGTCGTGAGCTAGAATCACTCCGGTTGCTGTCGCATGTGGGTGACATCAGACAGGTCGGGTTCATGGTTGGCATCGAGCTGATGCAAGACCGTGAGCGGGGAGAGCCGTACCCTTACGAGGCGAAGATCGGCATTCGGACAATCCTGGAGGCGCGGCGGCGAGGGCTGATCATCCGGCCGCTGGGCAACGTCATTGTCCTGATGCCACCACTCTCGATCGCCAGCAGGGCTCTCTCCCGGATGGTCCGCATCGTAGCAGACTCGATCGCGGCGGCCACGGGGGGATGAGAGCCCTCCGATCGACTGGCACCTCGACTAGG
>JBGQIR010000208.1:0-3492 GCA_041498535.1 Methylomirabilis sp. (SeqCode) | reverse complement strand
GGCGTGATGGAAGGATCAGGCAGGTCAGCTTGTTGCCATACACGCAGGCGGTGTCGATGCCGATCCGGTCCTCCTCCATCAGCACCTCTCGCATTGGCGTGTGGCCGAAGACGACCGTTTTGGCGTAGCGGCCAGGATAGGCGTAGAACTCCTCGCGGATCCAGAGGAGATCCTTGGGGTCCTGGTCCTGAATCGGGATGCCCGGTCTGATCCCGCCGTGGACGAAAAGATAATCGTCGGTCTCGTAGTAGAGCACCAGCCGGTTTAAAAAGGCCAGATGCGAGGCGGGAATGTTGCCGACTCCACCGTAGCTTTCCAACGTCGCCTCGCCGCCATTATACAGAAACAGGGCGCGCTCTTTTCCTTGCAGGAAGTCGAGGAACATTCGCTCGTGGTTCCCCATCAGGAAGGTGTAGCGGCCCTGGAGGGTGAGCAGATAGTCGATCACCCCCTTTGAATCCGGTCCCCGATCAACATAATCTCCGATGAAGACGACCTCGTCCATCTCGGACACGTGGATCTGGTCCATGAGGCGCCGCAGAGGCTCCAGACATCCATGAATGTCGCCAATTGCGTACATCATCGTGACTCCACCTGGGGACCTTCAACGTGGTCCAGGGATTGACCTGCCAAAAAACAAGAGCTCGCAGTTGCCTGCCAGCTCTGACGGAGCACGTCTCAATTGAAGGGCGTGGACTATTTGTGCCCGATTGCGTCCAGGACTCGTTCGATCTCTTCCTTGACCTGAGTGTTGATCTTCAACCGCGAGAGGATATCCGGCTGATGCTGCGCGAGGTATTGAATGATAGCAATCCCGTCGAGCGGAGACCCATGGGGCTGAGAATCGAGGATCCAATCGGCGAGCGCGTCCTTATACGCGCGGTGCGTCCCTGTGTCCCGGTACAGGATATCCAAGATTTCCTGGGCCAATGGCTCGTCCATGGTTCCTCCTTTACGTGTGACCCCTTTAGTTCCGAGCGAAGTATACCACCGCCCCATTCGATTAACAAGCGAGAAATTACTGACGAGCAGAGCGGCCGCGCAACCGTTAGGACTCGAATGACGTCTTTCCGCCCTTCAGGAAGTTCTCTCGAGCTTCGAGCAGGGTATCGAGGAATGCATTGAACTCGTGCTGATAAAAGCTCAGTTGAAGGAACTCATATTGGACGACGAAGGCCTTCTCCTCCTCATCGAACCAGACAGCAGTGACTGTGCCATGCTTGCTCGTTCTCTGCGCGAGATTCTTTATCTCCACAGTTCTCTCCTTACACGGTTGCGCCCGACCACGAGGTCAGAACGGGATGGCGGTCGAGTGCCAGAGATATCGCCCCAGGAACTCCCCGATCGTCACGGTGAGAATCGCGATGTAGAAGAAGCCGGTGGCCGCCTGCACATTCGGGACGCGCAGGGTGTCCCAGATCACACACGCCAGAATGAATGAGCCGAGAATTCCGACAAACAAGCGACCAAGAAAGACGGCCACGTATGAGCTCGAGAGAAGCCCGATCTTGGCGGCAGCGTCGGCCCCGCCGAACAGGTAGAGCGCCCCAAGATTCACAAGGAGGAACAGTCCTTGGAGGACGGTGGCCAGCAGAAAGAGATTGGCCAGGCGCCGGATCAGCGCGACCGGCAGTTGGGAATCCCTCAGGTAATAGTGCCCGAGCAGCATCCCGATAAGGGCCGTGCCCAGGATCAGAGCCGAGGTCAGTGTGTTGAGGACTTGCGCTGTCATGGTAGCGAACAGGGACAGGCTGCCGAAAGACGTGAGGGATGGGAGAACTATTCCTACCGTTCCGATCGCCAGACTTAACCGGAGCATCAGTGTCGGCCAGCGACCATCCGGCATCCAGAGGGATCCGCCATACAGCAGCAGCGAGACGAAGAAGACCGTCGAGGCCGGCGTCGGACTGACCCAGACCCCCAGTCCCATCGGGCTGGCCACTATCAGAACGCAGGTTTGAAAGAACCCCCGCCTGATGAGCAAGGGAGGCAGGAGGGCCAAACAAAAAAGGCTTCCGACCGCCAGTTCCTGCACCGCGTGGAAAACAGGGCGAGCGAGCGGCGTCACGGGGTTGGCCCAGGACAACGCGGGGGATGATCACTCGATCTCAAAGTCTGTCACCCCCTTCGGGAATTTGGTCAGGTCCCGGCACCCGGTTGGCGTCACGACCACGAGGTCCTCGATCCGAACCGCCCCCGCGTCCTGGTAATAGAGCCCCGGCTCGACCGTCACAACATACCCGCTCTTAAGAACCGCGCCGGTCTTGCTGATCCGAGGCGGCTCGTGGATGTCGAGGCCAACCCCGTGGCCGGTGCCGTGGAAAAACCCTTGCATCCGGCCACCCGCCATCCCCGTGGCGAACCCATCCTTCTCCAGGACCGCATTCACTTCGGCGTGTATTGCCTTGCCGTCGGCCCCGTCCCTGATCAACTCGATCCCGCGTTCCTGGGCGTTCAGGACCGCCCGGTACATGGCCCTGAGCTTGGGCGAGGCCTTCCCCTTCACCACTGTCCGGGTCATGTCCGCAAAGTAGCGGGTCCGACCGGACTTCGGAAAGATATCCATCACGATCGACTCGTTTGCCCGAATCGGCCCGCTCCCCTGATCATGCGGATCGACACCCTGAAGGCCAGGAGCCACGATGCTGTTCTGGGCCACGCAGTCCAACTCCATCAGCTTCACGTTGATGATCTTCTTGAGCATCTCCGAGGTCAGACGCTGGCCATCGAGGGAGAGGAACCCGTCGTTGCCCACCTTGGCCGCCCGGATCGCCGAGATCGCGGCGTCCACCGCCTCTTCGGTGGCGCGCTGGGTCGCGGTAATCTGCTCGATCTCCTCTTCGCTTTTCACGAGCCGCTCTTGGAAGAACGGTTCTCGCCTCACGGTCAGCGTGTACCCCCTGGCCCGGAGCCCGTCGGCATGCTCGATCCCGAAACTGCCCGGGACCAGAAGATGGCGAGCGTTTCGCTCCTGAAGGACCAGGTCCAAGACGTCCAGCGAGGACGGCGACGAGGCCCCCTTCTCCCTTGCCCTGCCCTCATAGGCACTATACGAGAGAACAGTATCCACGCTCGCCTGGCTCCTGGCCCGGTCCACCTCCAGGTCGCTCATCACCAGGATTTTCTCGGCCCCGATCTGGACAAAAATAAACGGGTCGGGAGCCAGGAACCTGGTCACATAATAGAGGTTGGAGTCGATCTCGCTTGCCGCGATCATGACGATCGCATCGCAGCCGCTCAGGTATCCCATCAACGAAGTCCTTTCAATCGGACATGATCACCGTGCCCATCCCGAACGCGGCAAGAAGACCAAGGGTCCACAGCCACGGGAAGGCGCCGGTACAGTACCAAGCGACGGCAGGGTAGGCCAGTGTCGAGATCGGCAGCAGGGCGGTGGCCACGAACATTCCCCGTATCCCCCACAGCGCACTGTACCCCGCCAGCATGAAGGCAAAGAGGACCAGCATCAGGACCACCCAGGCAAACCCGTAG
>JBGQIR010000207.1:0-3507 GCA_041498535.1 Methylomirabilis sp. (SeqCode) | reverse complement strand
TATCTCGGTCAAACGCTGCATTTCAGAAGGCCAGTCGCCCTGGGAGACACCATCACGGTTTCCGTCACCGCCACCGCCAAGGAGGAGGAAAGGCACCGCGTCACGTTTAACTGTGAATGCATCAACCAACGTGGCGAGGTGGTCATCAGCGGCAGCGCCGAGGTGATCGCCCCAATCGAAAAGGTGAAGAGGTCGCGCACCGTCCTTCCGGCGGTCCACATGCATGATCGAGGGGTGTGTTATTGGTAATTGATCGATCTGACCAAAGGATTGGAGCCGATCCGAACTGCGGTCGTCCATCCGGTTGACAGAAACTCGCTTCTGGGGGCAATCGATGCGGCTCAGGCCCACCTGATCATCCCCATCTTGGTTGGGCCGGAAGCCAAGATCCGTGCTGCCGCTGAGGCCGCAGACGTGGATCTGTCGCCTTACACGTTGGTCGCAAGTAAGCATAGCCATGAGGCAGCCGCCAAGGCTGTCGCCATGGCCCGCGCGGGCGAGGTCGAGGCCATCATGAAGGGGAGTCTGCACACCGACGAGCTCATACATGAGGTGGTCGCCAAGGACACTGGCCTCACCACCGCCCGCCGAATCAGCCACGTCTTTGTGATGGATGTTCCCACCTATCCGCGGGTACTGTTCATCACGGATGCCGCTATTAACATCTATCCCGACCTGGATGACAAACGCGACATCGTGCAGAACGCCATCGATCTGGCGCATGTCTTGGGGATCGAGAACCCAAAGGTCGCCATCCTGTCGGCTATCGAGACGGTGACTTCGAAGCTTCGGTCTACTATTGAGGCGGCGGCGTTGTGCAAAATGGCGGATCGCAAGCAGATCACCGGGGGCGTGGTCGATGGTCCGTTAGCTTTTGACAATGCAGTATCGGAGGAGGCTGCCAAGATCAAGGAGATCGTCTCGCCGGTTGCCGGCAGGGCCGACATTCTGGTGGTGCCGGATCTCGAATCCGGCAATATGCTGGCAAAACAGTTGGAGTATTTGGCAGAGGCACAGGCCGCGGGTATCGTCCTGGGCGCTCGCGTCCCGATCGCCATGACCAGCCGCGCGGACAGCTCGATGAGTTGGATGACCTCCTGCGCGATCGCGTTGCTGCTGGCGCACCACAAGAGGAAAATGAAGATATGACCGATGTCATCCTGGTGCTCAATGCGGGGTCGTCGAGCATCAAATTCTCGATCTTCGCCCTTGACGGCGAAAAGACATCCCTGGATCTCGTCTATCGGGGGGAGATGGAAGGCATTGGGACCCAGGCGCGCTTCGTTGTAAGAGATGCCATCGGCAAGCGCGTGGCGGACGAACAGTTACCGGCCAACGCCCACAGCCATCTCAGCCACGAAGAGGCGCTCGCGATTTTGCTGGGGTGGATCGAAGGCCATGCGGCTGGATTGTCAATCGTCGCGGCGGGTCACCGGGTCGTCCACGGCGGCGCGCTATTTTCTGCACCAGTACTGATCGATCATTCAGTGATCAGCCAACTGGAGAGGTTCGTTCCCCTCGCCCCGTTACACCAGCCGCATAACATCACCGCAATCAAGGCGCTGGTTAAGATCAAGCCGGACCTGCCGCAGGTCGCCTGTTTCGACACCGCATTCCATTGGACTCAATCGCCCGTCGCCCGGGCGTTCGCCCTGCCACGTGACCTGTCAGAGGCGGGCGTGAAGCGGTATGGCTTTCATGGGCTTTCGTATGAATACATCGCATACGTCCTTCCGGACTTAGTGGGCGCCACGTCTGATGGTCGCGTTGTGGTCGCTCATTTGGGTAATGGCGCCAGCATGTGCGCGATGCGAGGCCGGAAGAGCGTTGCCACAACGATGGGATTTACCGCTCTCGAGGGGCTGCCGATGGGCACGCGCTGCGGAGCCATTGATCCGGGGGTGATCCTCTACCTGATGAGTGAGCGGGGCATGGACGTCGCCCAAGTGACGGACTTGCTGTACCATAAGTCGGGCCTGCTCGGTGTCTCGGGTCTCAGCAGCGATATGCGCGAACTGCTGGGGAGTCACACCATTCACGCTGCCGAGGCGGTTGACCTGTTTGTCTACCGGATTGGGCGCGAACTGGGCTCCCTTGTCGCCGCTCTGGGTGGTTTGGACGTTCTCGTCTTCACTGCTGGCATCGGCGAGCACGCACCCGCCATCAGGCAGAGGGTCTGCGAAGACGCAGGATGGCTAGGAGTCCGCTTGAATGAGGCTGCCAACCTCGCGGGTGGGCCGAGGATCAGCCAAGACGACAGCGCCGTTTCGGTCTGGGTGATCCCAACCGACGAGGAGCTGATGATTGCCCAACACACGGCCGCGTGTGTTCGGCCGCCGCCGTTTTCCTCTCGCGTTGAAAGGTTGACATCATGCTGAGGAGTACGAACGCTCGCCCCGTTCTCAGATTCAGGAAGGTTCGATACGACCGCACGTTACCACATGTCCCTCTGCCGGGACATCCTGTTTCTCATTGGGGCAGAACTGTCACAGAATCTTCTTCCTTTGTTTTCAAATGGTTGCCCATATCGCTCGGTTCCGAAGTGGGGCAGCCCTTCCCTGTCTTGCAAGAAGGTAACGGTCTGTGCAAGCAGAGATAGACCTGGGGCTACGAAAGGAAGTTAATGTATTCAGCATGTTAGGGACGGGACTTCGCTTGGGAAGCCCTCCTCGATCCTTGGCACTGGCATTGCTCACTATCCACCCTAGGAAATAAGAAAGGGGAGCGTGTCTGGAGTGAAGGATCATCGGAAAGTTCTGATCGCCGCATCGGAGCGGTCAACAAGGCAAGAGATCCTCGACCACCTCTCGGTTCAGGGATATCAGGCGATTGCCGTTGAGCGGGGCAGTGACGCCCTGCTGGCCGTTACCGAGGGCAATATTAGCCTGGCCATACTGGATATCTCAGTGCAGGAACCGTCTGGCGCCAAGACCGTTGAGATCCTACGGAAGATGCGGCCTCGCCTGCCCGTCATTGTGATTTCCGGCGATCCGTCGGTTGAAGCGGGTCGTCAGATCCTCCAGCACGGTGTATTCTATTACTTCCTCAAGCCGCTTGATCTTGACGAGCTGGATCAGATTGTCCGGATCGCCCTTGCCTCCAGTAACCGGCTCAAAGCGGGGAGAGGTCAAGGCGCTCCAAAAACTCCGCTGGGAGACGAGAAAGGACCGATGGCATGACCGGGATCCGACGTGCTGTGAGCATCGGCCTCCTGGCGGCGGGCTGGCTGCTGGTGTCTGTGGCAGGTGCGGGGGCGCATCGGGCTGGTGTCCGCGGCTCACAGGCGCTCTATGTGGCGAATGAGGGTTCGAATACCGTCTCGGTCATCGATGTCGAGTCGATGAAGGTGGCGGCGACCATTCCGGTGGGCGCTGGCCCCCAGCATGTCGCAATCAGCCCGGACCGGCGCTATGCGTTCATCACCTGCGGCCGCTCCAGAGAGGTCTGGATCCTGGCCCTGCCGACGCACATTGTTGTTGCCGTTGTGCCTGATGCCACCGGCCCAGG
>JBGQIR010000206.1:0-3586 GCA_041498535.1 Methylomirabilis sp. (SeqCode) | reverse complement strand
GCTGAGGCGCTTGTCCTCCCGATGCACCACATACCACTGGCGCAGCAGGGGAAGGCCCTGGACGTCCAGGACAACCAGACGCTTGAGCGCGATCTCCATTCGAATGGCGTGGCGGGACAAGAGGGCGATCCCCAGCCCCGCCGCCACAGCCTCCTTGACCGCGCTGTTATTGCCCAGCTCAAGCCCCACTGAGATTTTCACGCCCTGCTTCTGGAAAAATTCATCGGCGTTGAGACGGGTCCCCGAGCCGATCTCGCGCGAGATCAACACCTCCCGCGCCAGCCGACTCACCGGAATTCGCTTGGCTCTTGCCAGGGGATGAGTCGGGGGGGCGATGACCACCAGCTCATCGGACAAAAACGGCGCGGCCACATGGGGGACCCCCTCGGGCGGGCGGCCCATCACGACCAGGTCAACCTCGTTGTGAAGCAGGCGGTCTCGCACGATGGCGCGGTTCGTGACCTCCAGGCTGATGCTGATCCCGGGATATCGGTTGCGGAATGCCCCGAGAAGCGACGGCAGGACGTAGGCCCCGGCGGTGCTCACCGCGGCAAGGGCGATTCGCCCCCGCTTCAATCCATCGAGCTCCTCCATCGCGATTCTGGCCTCGTCGATCAGGGTGCAGACTTTCTGGGCGTAGGTTAGGAGCTCTTTGCCCGCCTCGGTCAGTACGATGGTCCGGCCGACTCGTTCAAAGAAGGTGGCATCCACGGCCCGCTCCAGCTCCCGGACCTGAGCTGAGACGGCCGGTTGCGTGAGATGCAGCTCCTCAGCCGCCCGCGAGTAGCTGTGGTGCCGGGCGACCGCCATGAAGATGCGAAGCTGGTGGAGCGTCATGGTTCGAGTATAGGGAAAACCTTATGAAAATCAAAATATTTTGTATTTGACTTTATGGAAGGGCAGAGTGAGACTTGAGGCGACATGCAGCGATCTGAACCGAGATTGTGTGAGAACGCTGGGAGGAGGGTCTCGTGGCCTAATCGGGTTGGCGGTTACAACGATACCGGGAAACAGAGGTGAAGTCGAAGCGCATCGGGCAACATCGGATATCCGGGAAAGTATGGAGGTTCGCATGGCAGTGACAGCAAAACCAGGGGCTATGAAGGAAGGGAAAGAACGCTATAAGGCGGGCGTCATTCCCTACAAGCAGATGGGGTATTGGGATGCGGATTACGTGCCCAAGGAGACGGACGTGATCGCGTTGTTCCGTCTCACGCCGCAGGAGGGCGTGGACCCGGAAGAGGCGGCGGCGGCCGTGGCCGGTGAGTCTTCCACCGCCACCTGGACGGTGGTGTGGACAGATCGGCTCACCGCCTGCGAGCTCTACCGGGCTAAGGCGTACAGGGTGGACCCTGTGCCGGGCACTCCGGGCCAGTATTTCGCCTACATCGCGTATGACCTCGACCTGTTCGAGGAGGGCTCGATCGCCAACCTGACGGCCTCCATCATCGGCAACGTGTTCGGCTTCAAGGCGATCAAGGCGCTGCGCCTGGAGGACATGCGCATGCCCGTGGCCTATCTCAAGACCTTTCAGGGGCCGCCTACCGGGATCGTGGTGGAGCGCGAGCGCCTGGACAAGTTCGGGCGCCCACTGCTTGGGGCCACCATTAAGCCCAAGCTGGGGTTGTCGGGGAAGAACTACGGGCGCGTCGTGTACGAGGCTCTCAGGGGCGGTCTGGACTTTACCAAGGACGATGAGAACATCAACTCGCAACCGTTCATGCACTGGCGCGACCGCTTCCTCTTCTCGATGGAAGGCGTGAATCGCGCCTCCGCGGCCACCGGTGAGGTGAAAGGCCATTACCTCAATGTGACCGCCGCCACCATGGAAGATATGTATGAGCGCGCCGAGTTCGCGAAGGAGCTGGGTAGCGTGATCGTCATGATCGACCTCGTGATCGGCTACACCACCATCCAATCGATGTCGAAATGGGCACGCAGGAACGACATGATCCTGCACTTGCACCGCGCGGGTCACGGCACCTATACGCGGCAGAAGAACCACGGCATCAGCTTCCGTGTCATCGCCAAGTGGATGCGCATGGCAGGTGTGGACCATATCCATGCGGGCACAGTGGTCGGCAAGCTGGAAGGGGACCCCAACGTCATCCGCGGGATTTACGATACGCTGCGGGAGCCTCGCACGCCGCAAAATCTGCAGCATGGCCTCTTCTTCGACCAGGACTGGGCCTCGTTGCGCAAGGTCATGCCGGTGGCTTCAGGCGGGATTCATGCCGGGCAGATGCACCAGTTGATCCATTACCTGGGCGAGGACGTGGTGTTGCAGTTCGGCGGCGGGACCATCGGTCATCCGCAGGGGATCGAGGCGGGAGCCACGGCGAACCGGGTGGCGCTCGAGGCCATGATCCAGGCTCGCAATGAGGGCCGTGATTACCTGAGCGAAGGCCTGGAGATTCTGGAGAAGGCGGCCAGGTCGTGCTCGCCGTTGCGTGCTGCGCTTGAGGTGTGGAAGGACATCACCTTCGACTATGCATCCACTGATACCGTGGACTTTGTCCCGACCCCAACGCCATTATAGGGTGTGGAGGAGGTAGAGGCATGAGAATCACCCAGGGCACATTTTCATTCCTGCCCGATCTGACTGATGAGCAGATCAAGAAACAGGTGGAGTATTGTCTGAACAAGGGCTGGGCCATCAACGTCGAGTTCACAGATGACCCGCACCCGCGCAACACCTACTGGGAGATGTGGGGGATGCCGATGTTCGATCTGAAGGACCAGGCGGCGATCATGTATGAGGTCAACGCCTGCCGCAAGGCCTACCCGAACCACTACATCAAGGTCAACGCCTCTGATAGTTCCAGAGGCTGGGAGACCGTCAGGCTCTCCTTCATCGTCAACCGGCCCAAGCATGAACCCGGCTTCGGCCTCGCGCGGCAGGAAGCGGAGGGGCGCACCATCCGCTATACGGTGCACAGCTATGCCACCGACAAGCCCGAAGGCGAGCGGTATAGCCCTGATGGGAAAAACCGCTGAACGCGAAACATGACCGTCTGATGGCCCGGCGGCTCCGAACAAGGGGAAGTGTTTCGCATGGATGATCGTGTGATGGCGCCTGGCAAGGAGATCGACAAGCAGACCGACATCGACGTGAAGCAGGCGTTGCGTGATGCGAACGTCGAAGAGGTGCTCGACGACCTGGACCGGGAGCTTGTGGGCCTGCAGTCGGTCAAGACGCGCATCCGTGAGATCGCCGCATTCCTGCTCGTGGACCGTCTCCGACGAGAGATGGGCCTGGAGGCAGAGCGGCCCGTGCTGCACATGTGCTTTACCGGTAGGCCCGGGAGCGGGAAGACGACGGTCGCCATGCGCATGGCGCAGATCCTCCATCGCCTAGGCCACATTCGCAGGGATAACCTGGTCGTCGCGACACGCGATGATCTGGTCGGCCAGTATATCGGCCACACCGCCCCGAAGACCAAAGAGGTGCTCAAGAAGGCGATGGGCGGCGTGCTCTTCATCGATGAGGCGTACTATCTCTACCGCCGGGAGAATGAACGAGACTATGGCCAGGAGACCATCGAGATCCTGCTCCAGGTGATGGAGAACCAGCGTGAAGATCTCG
>JBGQIR010000205.1:0-3589 GCA_041498535.1 Methylomirabilis sp. (SeqCode) | reverse complement strand
CCCATCACATGCGTAATCTACGGTGCAGATTAGTGGTAGTAATCTGCCATGGTGCCCAGGCAGGAAGAACCGAAGAAGGGTTGGCGGCCCGGTTGATCTTCCAGCGGAAGTAGGTCTTGGATTCGAAGAGGACCCTGGCTGGACACAACATCGTCTTTATGCGGGAATAAAGAGGGGGCCTTGTCCCCCTAAAGTCTCCTTCTACCCCGGAAGGGGCCTTTCAGGCAAGGATTCCGATGTCCCTCGCGTTGGGTTGCCCTCTCCGACCGATCTGCCCAAGTAAATCTTATATCCTCCCACCGACGCCCGAGCGCAGATTCCTCCAAGAACACTCATGAAGCCACCAGACTCAACTGCTTGAAATTCAATCGGTTACCTTTACCAGCAGGGCATCTTCGTAGAGGTGGCATAGGCCTTGCGACCCGTTGGCATCGCGTGAGGACTCGCGCTGTGAGACAACTCGGGCATGATGGGTCATGGTGCGGCCTTCTTGGGGGCGATTACCTGGGTCCTTCGAGCCCGCAATGCCCTGCGGTCATCGGATGTTCCACACAAACCGCAGGCTTAAGAGGAGGTGAGAGATGAGAGAAAGGATTCACTCGAGGGAGAGGAGAGAGTGGGTGTCGATGAACATAGCCCAACGGGAAAGGGGAAGACAATGAAAAAATTGGTGATTGTAGCTCTGCTGAGTGTGGCGATCGTGGTGTTCTTGGGATCAGTGACGACTGTGGGCGCGGGCCCGGCACCAGGCGGGAGTCAGCGAAGCGACTTCGCGCTCTTCGACGGGACTAACCCTGCGAATCAGGCGCCGAACAACTTTGGCTCTGGCGCTGTGTGTGGCGCGAGGGGGACGTACACCTACTTTGTCGCAGTGTCCAATTTTGGCGCGGCCGGGGTCGCCCGTATCACCTATGCGGATGGGGACATCGTGAACTACCAAATCCCGGCGGGTGGGTCATTCAGCTTTTCACAGGCTGCCGGCAGTACGGCTGAAAAAACTAATCCGGCAGCCGATCGGGCGGTCCGACTTTCCAACGGGGGCAGCGCCGCACAGCTCGCCGGGTCAATGAGCGTGATCGCTGGGGCTGAGGCCCAAGCCTTCTGCCAGAGCTGCGATGCGGTTTCAGAGGGGGGCATTGGGGATGCTGGCTGCGACGCCATCGTTCCTAACTAACGAGTAGCAGATCTCCCGCCTAGAGGGGGGCCCCAGGAGCGCTCTGGCAGAGTGCCCGGAGGGGCCCCCTTCTCAATTCCCCCTGGGCCGACAACGCCTCTTTGAGCTGTTCTCCCTCGACCAATTAGTTCCTTCCCAGTACCCAGCGGTGCAGATTACACCCCTGTAATCTTCACTTGCCCCAAGTGGTATGGAGGCCCAAGTAGAGTACGAGAAGCTGAAACAAGGAGCCCTCCGGCCACTGCGCGAAGATGAACCGGTTCGCCTTGCCCTATGTTTGGCCCTTGGCGCGCTTACTGGGCTCAGGAGCCACGATCTCTTACGGGCTATAGCCCCTCCTCTCCCCCTCTCCCTTTCTCTTTTCTTCGCTATCCTCCGAGCGTGCGTCATTCAGTTGCGCGGGGGTTGCGCCTTTGTGCATCGTTGTGCTACATTCTGCCAACCTCAGTCCCGCAAATCCTCGCCGCTTCGGCCTGTCAATGCCAGTTTTGCCTTGACACGCGGCGTCCGCGTCTAGTAGCCTGCGCACCCGTGAGTGGGAGAGGTCGCGCGCGGCAGGGATGCGAGGCTATTTACTGACTTTGCCCAGTCGAGTGGGCGAGACCCATTCTTATATTGAGGGGCGATCCGGCAGGCTGAGCTGTTCCCACGCTTTCTCAGAGAGGGTCGATAGATGAAGCTCGCAGTGCCGAAGGAGACCGAGCCCGGAGAGGAGCGGGTTGCCGTCGTCCCCGAGACGGTCAAGCGCTTGATCAAGAAGGGGATCGAGGTGTCCGTGGAGTCGGGCGCTGGTGAAGGCGCCCGTTTTCCCGATGAAGAGTACAAGGAGGCCGGCGCCACCATAGAAGCTTCCCCAGAGGCACTCCTCGCATCCGCAGATGTGGTTGTGAAGGTTCAGCCGCCTACCCCGGAGGAGATTGCGAGGACGCGGGAGGGCGCAGCCCTCATCAGCCTGCTGTATCCTCTCGCGAATCCCGACCTCGTCGGGTCCCTCGCCGCGCGCAAGATCACAGCGATTGCCGTTGACTGCATCCCTCGAACCACCCTTGCGCAGATGATGGACGTCCTGAGTTCCCAGTCCACCATCGCGGGGTATTATGCCGTCATCCTGGCTGCCCAAGCGCTCCCGAAGTTCTTCCAGATGCTCATGACTGCGGCAGGCACGATCGCGCCGGCGAAGGTGCTTGTCCTGGGAGCGGGCGTCGCCGGGCTGCAGGCTTTGGCGACCGCTAAGCGGCTCGGCGCGGCGGTGGAAGTCTTCGACGTGCGAAAGGTCGTCAAGGGGCAGGTTGAAAGTCTCGGGGCGAAATTCATCGAGGTGGACATGGCCGAGGACGCGGAGACAAAGAGCGGCTACGCAAAGGAGGTCTCCGAGGAGTACAAGCGGCGACAGGCAGAGCTCATCCACCAACACATCGCCAAGTCCGACGTCTGCATTACCACAGCACTCATCCCTGGCCAGCGTGCCCCCATCCTCATCACGGAGGAGATGGTCCGAGACATGAGGCCCGGATCCGTGATCGTAGACCTCGCGGCGGAGCAGGGCGGCAACTGCGCATTGACGGAGCCCGGCGCTGAAGTGGTAAGGCACGGGGTAGCCATCCTCGGCTTCCTGAACCTCCCGAGCCGCATGGCCGTCCACGCGAGCCAGATGTACTCGCGAAATATGGAGAAGTTCCTCCTGCACCTGGCGGGCGACAGCGGGCTGAAGGTCGATTTCCAGGACGAGATCACGCGGGGGTGCGTGATCACCCATGGAGGGGAGATCGTGCATGCGAAAGTCAAGGAGCTGTTGTCCCGGAAGGGAGGGGCCTGATGCCGGATGAGATCCTGTTCGGCCTGTACGTCTTCGTGCTGGCGGCGTTCGTTGGGTATCAGGTCATCACGCGGGTGCCGCCGCTGCTCCATACGCCGCTGATGTCAGGCACCAACGCGATCTCCGGAATTTCGTTGGTGGGGTCGCTGGTGGCGGCGGGGGCTCACTACAACGCGGTCAGCACGGTGCTGGGGTTCATCGCCGTCACGGCCGCGACGATTAACGTGGTCGGCGGCTTCATGATCACCGATCGGATGTTGAAGATGTTCAGGAAAAAGGAAGACAAGGCGCGGCGATGAGGACAACCCTCATCCAGATTTCCTATTTCGCGGCATCCGTCCTGTTCATCCTCGGATTGAAGGGGATGAGTTCCCCGGAGACCGCGCGACGGGGAATGCAGCAGGCGGCCATCGGGATGTTCCTTGCGATCGTGGGGACGCTCTTCCACCACGATATCATCAGTTACGAGTGGATCATCGTGGGGATGGTCATCGGGGGCGCCATCGGGGCGGCGATGGCGATCTTCATGCCGATGACGGCTATGCCCGAGAGAATCGCGTTGTCCCATTCGTTCGGGGGATTAGCGGCCGCTCTCGTGG
>JBGQIR010000204.1:0-3663 GCA_041498535.1 Methylomirabilis sp. (SeqCode) | reverse complement strand
GCCCCCTCTGATGGTCTTTCTGCCGGCGCAACTGATTCTGATCTCCTGGATCAGCCCCTGCGTCAGGGAACTGTGGCCCTTCCAGGTGTTTCTCTCACCCGATGTGCTCGCCCTCCGGATGGGGACGAAGGGCCTGTGCGTCAGCCGCTTGGCCGCTTTTAATCTCCGATTCCAAACCATCGTGCTGACCTCCTCGATGCTCTTGGGCATGGTCCTGGTGCCGCACACGCTGAAACCGATTATCTACCAGCGGCCGCCGCGCAGGTGGCGGCGCATGCGTAAGGTCTTCGAGTGGTTTCGCCTCACCTTCACGCCGGTTAATCTGCACAACTATTTCCTGATGGCCGCCGCGCAGCTCTACACGCAGGCCCGGATGGCCCTGGGCATCTCCATCACTCATACCGAGATCACCCGCAAATGAATTGTTACGGGTTCCGAGTTTCTTGTTTCGGGTTACAGACAATGAGAGGTTCGGGCTCTCACGCTTGGACCCGAAACCCGAAATCCGAAACCCGAGACTCAGAATATCCGTGACCATCGGGTTTTTCACCTGCAACGCATCGCCGCTGTTGAACGGGCTGGCCGTCTCCATTCAGCAATTCGCCATTCACCTGCGTCGCCTTGGCCATCGAGTCCTTATCTTCGCACCGCGTTATCCGGGACACCGGGAGGTCGAGCCGGATGTCTATAGGTTTCCGTCGCTTCGGGTTCCCACTCATCACCGCTATGCGCTGCCGATCCCAACGGCTGCCACTGCGCTTCATCGTCTGATCCCGCGCCTCGGCCTCGAGATCATTCATGCTCACCACCCGTTTCTCATCGGACCCTACTCACGCCGGCTTGCGCGGCGGCTGCGAGTCCCCTTCGTGTTTAGCTATCACACGCTGTACGAGCACTACGCCCACTACCTGCCGGTCATCTCGCCATTGGCCGCGCGGATAGGAGAGGCCAGGAGTTATGCCTTTGCCAACGGGGCGGACTTGGTCATCGCTCCTACCTCTGGGGTTGCGAGGCGCTTGCTGGCCCACGGAGTCACCGTCCCCGTGGAAGTGATCCCGACGGGGGTCGAGCCGCCTCGCCAGCCGGAGGAATCGAGATCGCTCATTCGCCGCTGCCTCGGTGTGCCGGAGGATGGGCCGGTCCTCCTGTACGTGGGGCGGCTGGCCAAGGAAAAGAATCTCGGGCTGCTCTTGCGGGCACTCCGAGCCGCGCTTAAGGTTGCTCCCGAGGTCATCCTCCTGCTCGTCGGGGAAGGGGATGAGGAGCGGCGGTTGCGACGGCTTGCTGCCGACCTGGAGGTCGCCGACCGCATCCGCTTTGTGGGCGCGGTTCCGCACGAGAATGTGGGCTGGTGGTATCGTGCTGCGGACCTCTTTGTTTTCCCCTCTGTCTCCGAGACCCAGGGTCTGGTGGTTCTCGAGGCGATGGCCCACGGGCTTCCCGTTCTGGCCGTCCGGTCGATTGGCACGTCGGACTTCATCGAGGATGGAGTGAGTGGCGCACTGTCTGAGGATTCCGAGCACGATTTCATCCGGCGCTTGATGGAGCTACTTCGCGATGGGGCCATTCGGGCCCGCTACGCGGAGCAAGGAAGGGCCAGGGTAATGCACATGACGGCAGAGGCCTCGGCCATGAGGCTGCTCGCGGCCTACGAGGGGCTTCTCGCACAAGAAGCGGAAGCCACTGTCCGGAACGTGATTGCTGAGCCCCTGCTGCACTGAATGGCTTCGATGGAACAGTTGATCGCTGAATACCTCACGTACCTGGCGGTTGAGCGGGGGCTGGCCGAGAACAGCCTGTCGGCGTATCGAAGAGACCTCCAGCGGACATCAGGCTACCTGAAGCAAACAGGAGCCAGCTCTTTCTCGGAAGTAGACCGTGGCCTCGTCGCGCGTTTGCTCTTCTGGCTTCGAGAGGAGGGTCTGGCCCCACGGACTGTCGCCCGGCATATCGCCTCCCTGCGGGGTCTCTTCCGGTACCTGCTGGCACAGAGCCATGTTCAAGAGGACCCCACCGCGCACCTGGAGGCTTCGAGTCCATGGGCCCGATTACCGGGGGTGTTGAGCCAGGACGAGGTGGGGCGCCTGTTGGCGGCGCCGCCCACGGGCACTCATCCAGGCCTCCGTGACAAGGCGATGCTGGAGGTGCTGTACGCGGCTGGCCTGCGGGTGTCGGAGCTGGTGACCCTCCGCTTATCTGATGTAGATCTGGAGGTGGGCTATGTCCGTTGCCAAGGAAAGGGCTCCAAGGAGCGCGTGGTTCCCTTGGGGGCGGAGGCCCAGAAGTGGGTCCGCTGCTACCTGTCCTCGGCAAGGCCGGTTCTCGCAAGGGGGCAGTCGAACTCCGCGCTGTTCTTGAATCGTTTTGGGCGGCCTCTGACGCGCCAAGGCTTCTGGAAGATCCTGCGCGCCCATGCACATGCGGCGGGGATCGACCGGCGCGTGACCCCCCACACCATTCGCCACTCCTTCGCCACGCACCTGCTCGAGCGCGGCGCTGACCTTCGGGCGGTCCAGATGATGTTGGGGCACGCCGATATCTCCACGACACAGATCTATACCCACGTGTCGCGGGCCCATCTGAAGGCGGTGTACGACCGTTACCACCCTCGTGCATAGCGATGGCTTGACACATAGCCGACCTAAAGGCGCCGGGCAGCAGTAGTACCGTTGCGTTACATTGTGTGTCATTGCGAGGGAACGAAGTGACCGAAGCAATCTCGAAAAGGAGGGATTGTTTCGCTCCTTTCAGTCGCTCGCAATGACAATCTCAAAGCATCTGAGGCAGCTCCCCGAGTTTCGGGAGCTTCATCCCGTAACCAGAAGGGCCCTTCAGGCCGCGCGCAGGGCCGCCGCACCTTCGCCAATCTATGCAGTGGGCGGGTTTGTTCGGGACTTGCTCCTCGGCCTGCGTGCTGTCGATATCGATCTGGTGGTCGAGAAAGATGCCATCGCTGTGGCGCGGAGTGTTGGTCAATCCCTCAAGGCGGCGGTGACAACGCATCCCCGCTTCGGCACCGCCCGCCTGCGCCTGTCCGAGGGGATCACTCTTGATGTCGCCACCGCCAGGTCCGAGCACTATCCATCATCTGCCGCCCTTCCCGAGGTCCGCCCTGCCCCGCTCCTGACCGATCTGGTCCGGCGCGATTTCAGCATCAACGCCATGGCGGCGCGTCTCAATCGTCACCGGTTCGGCCCGCTGATCGATCCCCTGGGAGGATTTGAGGACCTGCAACGGGGTCGCATCAGGGTCTTGCATAGTAGGAGCTTCATTGATGACCCCACCCGGATCTTCAGGGCCGCTCGCTTTGAAGCGCGATTCCGGTATGTCATCGCTCGGGACACCTTTCGGTTGATCAAGGAAGCAGTGAAAGGGGGGGTGA
The DNA here is from genome assembly GCA_041498535.1 of Methylomirabilis sp. (SeqCode). Classification (GTDB taxonomy): domain Bacteria; phylum Methylomirabilota; class Methylomirabilia; order Methylomirabilales; family Methylomirabilaceae; genus Methylomirabilis. The sequence continues at coordinate 281 of JBGQIR010000204.1, read as the reverse complement.
TAAGGAATCTCGCCGGTTCGAGAATCTTCACCGAGTTGCTCCTGATTGGGCATGAGCCATCGCCTCCCCGCGTCATCAGACGTCTGAGCGACCTGAGCGTTCTTGCGGCTGTCCACCCAAAACTCGCCGAACTGCCGGCTGCCTTCGGCCTGCTCGAACGTGTGCGACGGGTTCTCGCCCTACCCCGCTCGCTGCCTTTGCTGCACGCGCCCTCCCCAGGAGAGGGATATCTCCTGAGGATGTTGTACCTTCTGCATCCGAGGAGTGTAGGGGCGGTCCTC
>JBGQIR010000203.1:0-3692 GCA_041498535.1 Methylomirabilis sp. (SeqCode) | reverse complement strand
TCGCCGGCGGACAACCCTGTAGTTGCAGATGAACGCTACCATCTCGCAGTAGCGAACGTACCTCAATCAGCCACTTCAATGGCGGGGATAGTCAACGGCCTGACTGCCCTGCTCAGGGAGTGACAACCAGCCTCACACGACCGATGAGCTGTCCCTGGCCGGTCAGGACATCTACCGTCCAGCGCCCCGTCGGATCGGTCCCCAGGTCTGATCTCTTCGAGAAGGTGCGATACCCCCCGGGCCGGCCTCCCCTGATCGGCGAAAGGGCGATCCGGGTCACGAGGGTGCCGTCCTTCCACCAGACGTGGTAGATCTGTTCACGTAGCCCGGCGGGCGCGGAGATTGCGGTGAAACAGGCCAGGCCGCCCCATGTCTGCAGGTCGGCTGCCGACACCTTGCGAACTGGTTCCACCGGCTGGAGACCCTCGACGGATCGGGCAAACGTGGCGCCCGAAAGGTAAAGGGGCGCAGGAGGGACCCAGTATCGGACCGACCAGATGATGGAGGCCGCCAGCAATCCCACCAGGGTCGCGACCAGGACGGCGTTGCGCCAGGAAAAGGCGAAGCCTCGGCGGATGACTGGGATCAAGGCGAGCACGCTCAGGATAGCGCTCAAAAGAAGCGCCCAGGCGCTCCGGACCCTGATGAGCGGCAGACCGACGTTCAGGGAGGCGAAGAGCCCGAACGCGAATAAGAGATGACCCACCCAGGGCGATTGCCGAAGGACCATCGCCCGGTACCACGGATCAATTCCCGTAAAGAGGGTCGCCGTCAAGTGCAGGACAAAGAACCAGAGATTGCGCGACCCGAGGGTCGTGCTGGCATAGTAGATGGGCAGCAGGAAGAGGAGAAGCTCGTGGTGGAGGCTCTGAAGGGTGAAATCGACGGTTACCCGTATGATCGGGCGGTTACGGGCTTCTAGCGCCTGCCTGAGATGGGCAAAGACCACCCCGCCCACCCACAAGAGCAGCACATTGCCAAGGATCCAGGGGAAGTGCTCGGTCCCGCGTCTGAAGATGACCAGGGTGGCAATGCCTGACAGGAGCGACAGGAGGGACAGGCCCCACTTGGTGGCCCACCGCACCCATCGGTAGCGCTCCGCAAGCGCCATCCATGTCGCATACCCTTTCCGATGGAGCGATGTGCTTACCACGATACCAGTTCAGCGAAGGACAGTTCGAAGCCCCCTTGAAACAGGATGACGCTCCTGCCCCTTGTTGGCGAGAGGGCCGATCAGCCCTTATTTAGGTGTACGCTTGGTTGAGTAGGTTCGTGCGGCAGCGTGCCGCTGCCACTCCAGCGGGCGTTACAGGGCAGTCCCGCGGACTTTCCATTTTTCCCTGGCAAATTTGATGATCCCTGGGAGCAACGAAACGAAGATAACGATTGCGATGACGAGATGGATATGCTGGTCAATATCTGGGACCGACTTACCGAGGAAGTAGCCGAGGGAGGTCATGCTCACGACCCAGCCGATACCTCCCATGACATTATAGAAGGCAAATCGTCTGTACTCCATACCCCCCACCCCAGCTACCACGGGAGCAAAGGTGCGGACAATAGGCATGAAGCGGGCGATGATGATGGTCACCCCCCCGTACCGATCATAAAACTCTTTGGTAGTGATGAGGTGCTTCTTGTGGAAGAGCAGGGAATCGTCTCGGGTGAAGAGTCTGGGTCCGGTTTTCGCCCCGATGGTGTACCCTACCGTATCGCCTATGATGGCGGCCAGGCTGACAAAAAGGAAGAGACTCCACAAGTTCAGACGCCCGCTGGCTGCGAACAGCCCTGCAGTGACAAGGAGGGAATCCCCCGGCAGGAAGAAGCCGACAAAGAGACCGGTCTCCACGAACACGATGGCGATCAGGGCCATGAGCCCGCCGACGCGAACCAAGGCCTCCACATCGTAAATCCTATGTAATAGATCCCACAGCCATTCCATGAATTCCCTCTGCCCCCTACACCCTTGGCACCCTCAGCCCTCGGCGCTGGAGGCCCATGACGACGAACGGCCCATCATTGGGGCCGTTCCCTTTGGACGATACGCGAGCTCGGCTGAAGGCCTTGAGGCCCTTCTTCAGTCGGTGACCGCGCCCTCCGAGGCCGAAGCCACCAGGCGGGCATACTTGGCCATCACGCCGCTCTTGTAGCGGGGTGCGGGCGGCTTCCACTTCCGGAGTCGGCGCTTGATCTCGGCGGCCGGGAGTTCTACGTCGAGTCGACGCTTCTTGATGTCGAAGACAATGATGTCGCCGTTGCGAAGCGCGGCAATCGGACCGCCCAGTGCTGCCTCCGGTGCGACGTGGCCGGCCATCAGGCCGTGCGTGGCGCCCGAGAAGCGGCCGTCGGTCATCAGCGCCACCGATTCCCCCAGCCCGGCGCCCACGAGGGCAGCGGTGACGCCGAGCATCTCGCGCATCCCGGGCCCCCCCTTCGGCCCTTCGTAGCGGATCACGACGACATCACCGGCCTTGATCTTCCCGGCCTTCACCGCGGCGAAGGCATCCTCCTCACGGTCGAAGACCCTCGCCGGACCGCGATGCACCATCCGCTCGTGGCCCGCGACCTTGGCCACGCACCCGTCGGGCGCGAGGGCACCCCTCAGGATCACCTGGCCGCCTGTCGGCTTCAGCGGGTTGCTGAGCGGGCGAATGACCTGCTGTCCGGGTGTCTCGCGGGCTGCCCGAGCCTCCTCGCCGATCGTCTTGCCGGTGACCGTGAGCTCATCGGCGTGCAGGATGCCAGCATCCAGGAGGCGCTTGGCCACCACCGGCATCCCCCCGGCGCTGTACATCTCCGGGGCAGTGAAGCGCCCCCAGGGCTTCAGATCCGCCAGGACCGGGGTTTCCCTCGAGATCCGGTCAAAGTCATCGATCGACAGCTTGACCCCAGCGGTCTTGGCAACGGCGAGCAGGTGGAGCACGGCGTTGGTGGATCCACCGGTCGCCATCACGCCGGCGATCGCATTCTGGAGGGCCTTGCGCGTGATGATCTGTTTCGGGGTGATTCCACGCCGCAACAGATCCATGACCAGCTTGCCGGTCTCGAACGCGACCTCTTCCTTCCGCACATCCATCGCCGGCACACCACTCCACCCCATCGGCGAGATGCCGAGCATCTCGAAGGCGGTGGACATCGTGTTGGCGGTGAACTGGCCGCCGCAGGCGCCCGCGCCCGGACAGGCGTGCGTCTCGATGGCGCGCAGCTCCTCCGCCGGCATCTTGCCGGCATTGTAGGCGCCCACGGCCTCAAAGACATCCTGAATCGTGAGGTGGCGGCCCCGGTACTCCCCGAATGCGATGGAGCCGCTGTAGAGCATGAGACCCGGGAGGTTCAGGCGACTCAACGCCATCACCGTGCCAGGGATCGTCTTGTCGCAGCCGGAGATGGCGACGAGGGCATCAAACAGGTGACCGCGAGCGACCAGTTCGATCGAGTCGGCCACGACCTCCCGGCTGACCAGCGAGGCCTTCATCCCCTCGGTTCCCATGGCGATCCCGTCGGAGATGGAGATCGTGTTGTACTCGATCGGCGTCCCTCCGGCCGCCCGGATCCCCTCCTTCACTCGCTCGGCCAGCGCCCGGTGATTGAAATTGCAGGGCATCATCTCGATCCAGCAGTGCGCGACACCGATGAGCGGACGGGCAAGGTCCTCGTCCTTGAAGCCGATCGCCTTCATCATCGAACGCGCC